>CAZTMF010000246.1:0-5333 GCA_964614675.1 uncultured Caulobacteraceae bacterium
AGCTGCGCCGCGGCCGCGTCTCGCTGGTGTTCCAGTCCTTCCACCTCCTGCCCAATATGACCGCCGAGGAGAACGTCGCCGCGCCGCTGGAGATCGCCGGCGAGGCGGGGGCGGGCAAGACCGCGCGGGCCTGGCTCGACCGCGTGGGCCTGGACTCCAGGCTCCGGCACTATCCCCACCAGCTTTCGGGCGGCGAGCAGCAGCGCGTCGCCCTGGCTCGCGCCCTGGCCGTGCGGCCAGCCCTGCTTTTCGCCGACGAGCCCACCGGCAACCTCGACACCGAGACCGGCCAGGCGGCGGCCGACCTGATGTTCGAGCTGACCGCCGAGGCGGGCGCCGCTCTGGTGCTGGTCACCCATGACGAGGCCCTGGCCGACCGCGCCGACCGGCGCCTGCGGATGGCGGCCGGCCGGACCCTGGCGTGACGCCGCTTTCGCTCCGCTTCGCCGCGCGCGAGCTGCGCTCGGGGGTCCGGGGCTTCCGCATCTTCCTCGCCTGCCTGGCCCTGGGCGTCGCGGCCATCGCGGCGGCGGGCTCGACCGCCGAGGCGTTCCGGCGCGGACTGGCGTCGGAGGCCCGCGAGATCCTGGGCGGCGACCTCGTGGTCCAGGCCGACCGGGTGTTCACCCCCAGGGAGCGCGCCGTCTTCGCCCGCACGGGCGCGCGCGCCTATTCGGCGGCCTCGCGGGCCATGGCCGAAGCCCCCTCAGGCGAACGCCGGATGATCGAGCTTCGCGCCGTCGACGCGGCCTATCCGCTGGCGGGCCAGGTGGAGCTGACGGGTCCGGACGGCCGCCCGGTGGCCCTGGGCCAGGCGCTGCGGCCCCTGGCGGGCGCGCCCGCCGCCGCGGTCGAGCAGACCCTGCTGGATCGGCTGAAACTGAGCCTCGGCCAGGTTTTCACCGTGGGCGATCGCCGCTTCCTCGCGGCCGCCGTCCTGGTCTCCGAGCCCGACCGGCTGACGCGGGGTTTCGCGCTAGGGCCGCGGGTGCTGGTGCGCATGGTCGACTTCCGCGCCGGGGGTTTTCCCAAGGCGCCGGGCTTCTCGGGCGAGGCCGTGCGTCTTCGGTTGCCCCAGGGCGAGGCGCCGGTCCGGGCGGCGCGCGCCTTGAGGCGGGCGATGCCGGGCGCGGGTTTCGAGATCCGCGACCGCACCCATGCCGCCGCCGGCATCGACCGGCTGATCGACCAGCTGGAGTACTTCCTGGGTTTCGTGGGCCTGGCGTCGCTGGTCGCCGGAGGCCTGGGCGTCGCCGGGGCGGTCTCCGCCTATCTCGACGGCAAGACGCCGGCCATCGCGGCCCTGAAGGCGCTGGGCGCCACCTCGGGCCTGATCCGCAACCTCTACCTCGTCCAGATCGCCATCCTGGCCCTGCTGGGCGTCGCGATCGGCCTGGCGATCGGCGCGGCCTCTCCCTTCATGCTGGGCTGGATCGCCAAGGACAATCTGCCGGTGCCGGCGCTCTTCGCCCTCTATCCCGAGCCGCTCGAGCGGGCGGCGGGCTTCGGCCTGCTCGCGGCGGCCGCCTTTTCCCTGGGGCCCCTGGCGCGGGCGCGGGCCACGCGGCCCTCCGCCCTGTTCCGACGGGAAGTCCTTGGCGCGGTGGCGTTCGGGCCCGAACTGGTGCTGGCCGTCCTGGCCGGCGGCGGCCTTGCGGCCCTGGCGGTGCTGACCGCACCGACGCGCGTCGCCGCGGCGGTGATGATCGGCGGGGTCGCCGCCGCATTCGCCGTGCTCTGGCTGCTGGGACGCCTGGCGGTGATTGTCGGCGGCCGGGTCAGGGGGCTGGCGAGAGGTCCCGTGCGCATGGGCCTCGCCAATCTCGCCGGCCCGCGCTCAGCGGCGCGCAGCGCCACGCCGGCGATAGGCCTCGGCGTCGCCCTGCTGGCGGCGGTCGTGCTGATCCAGTCGAGCCTTCTGAACGAGGTCCGCGTCGCGGCGCCCCGCACCGCCCCGGCCCTGGTGTTCACCGAGATCCCCGGCGCCCGCACCCAGGATTTCGACCGCACCGTCGCCGCCTCGATCGGGGCTCTGACGGGCGACCGCTACCAGCGCTGGCCCTTCTTCACCGGACGCATCGTCGGGGTGAACGGCCGGACGGTGGACCGGGCGAGCCTGCCGCGGGACCGCCGCTGGGCCTTCGACCGCGACATGGCCATGGCCCTGGTCGCATCCGCGCCGCCGGGCGCGGAGACCGAGGCCGGACGCTGGTGGCCGGCCGGCTATGCGGGTCCGCCGCTCGTCGCCCTGGACCAGGACGTCGCCCGCGGCGCGGGGCTGAAGATCGGAGACCGCCTGACCCTTCAGGTCCTGGGCCGCCAGATCGAGGCCCGGATCGCCGTGCTCCGACGGGTGGACTTCGGCGCCTTCGGACCGTCCTTCACCGTGGTCCTGGACCCCGCGGCGCTGCAAGGCGCGGTGCTGGCCAATGTCGCCGTCGCCAAGGCCACCCCTGCGCAGGAACGAAACGTTCTGCGGGCCCTGGGCGGGAGCTTCCCCGAGGTGAACGTCATCAGCGTGCGCGAGCAGCTCGAGGCGGCGACCGGGATGTTCGACCGCCTGGCCCTGGCGGTGCGCGGGGCCGCCAGCGTCGCGGCGCTCGCGGGTCTCCTGGTGCTGGCCGGGGCCATCGCCTCGGGCGCGAGAGCCCGGGCGCGGGAAGCGGCGACGCTGAAGGTGCTGGGCGCCTCGCGCGGCCAGATCCTCGCCGCCTATGCTGTGGAGTACGGCCTCGTCGGCCTGATCGCCGGCGCGGCCGGGGTCGCCCTGGGCTATGCGGCCGCGTGGCCGGTGGTGACCAAGGTCTTCCGCATCGGCTGGGCGGTGGACTGGTCGGGCGTCGCCGCCCTCATCGGCGGGGCCGCGGTCGTGGCCGGCGCGGGCGGCCTTCTCGCCGCCTTCGCGGCCCTGGCCCAGCGTCCTGCGCCCGTGCTCAGGGCCGAATGACGGTTTCTTCATCGGGCCTGGCATTGGCTTGTCCTTGCACCCGGGCCTCCGCGGGCCGATATTTCGGGGCGAGCCCGACTTCGGGCGTTCGAAGAGGATTTTCTCGATGAGCGACTATGACCGCGGCTTTCCGCGTGCCGTACCCGCCGGCGCAGCCGACATGGCGGTGGACGCGGGGCTGCGCGCGTTCATGCTCGGCGTTTACAACAAGGTGGCCCTGGGCCTGCTGCTGTCGGGCCTCATGGCCTATCTGACGGCCGACTTCGCGCCGGTTCGCGACCTGCTCTATGTCACGACCCCGGACGGCCGGCTCGCCGGCTTCACCTTGCTGGGCACCATCATCCGGTTCGCACCCCTCGTGGTGATCCTGGGGGCCATGTTCGGGATGCGCAATCCCAGCCCGCGCTCGGCCGGCATCTACTATTGGCTGGTCGTGTCGTTGATCGGCGCTGGGCTCGGCGTCTGGGTGCTCACCTACACTGGCGTCTCCCTGGCCACGACCTTCGTGGTGACGGCGACGGCCTTCGGCGGCCTCAGCCTCGTCGGCTATACGACCAAGAAGGACCTGACCGGCTTCGGCAGCTTCCTGCTGGTCGGCCTGGTCGGCATCGTCATCGCCATGCTGGTGAACATGTTCCTCCACTCGGCGATGATCCAGTTCATCGTCAGCATCATCGGCGTGCTGATCTTCGCGGGCCTGATCGCCTTCGACACCCAGCGGCTGAAGATGACCTACTACGCTCTCGGCGGCGACAAGGCCGCCATGGGCGTGGCGACCAGCTACGGGGCGCTCAGCCTCTATCTGGACTTCATCAACCTGTTCCAGTTCCTGCTGATGCTCTTCGGCGGCGGCGGCAGCCGTCGCTGATCCACAGCGCTGGAGACGTCAGGACCCCGGCGGGCGACCGCCGGGGTCTTCTTTTATGGGCCTGCGACCATCCGTCGCCCAAGGCCAAGCTCCAGCCGATGGATAACGCCGGTATATGACCCCCGTTCGGAGGGCGGGGCTCAGGGCGCATGCCGGGCTACAGGGTGCAATTCCTTAACGGGCAGGGCGAGCCGACGCGGGGGATTGACCTCGTGTGCGTGGACGACGCCCAGGCGATCGCGGTCGTCCAGGAGCACCTGATCCACGACCACATGGAACTCTGGGAGGGCGAGCGCCTGGTGAAGCGCTTCGACGGCGCCGGGAGCTAGATCCGTCTAGTCCACGGCCTTCAGGCGGATTCGGTCGAGCACCTTCAGCACCTGTTCCAGGTCGTGGCCGCGCTTCAGGATGTGGCCCGACTGGTTGATCACCGCCCACTGGCCCTGGCGTCGGGCGAGGGCGGGCCGCTTCTCGATGCGGTAGAGTGGAACTTCCGAGGCCCTGCGATAGATCGAGAACACCGCGGCGTCCGGGAGGCCGTCCATGGCGTAGTCGCGCCATTCGCCCAGGGCCACCATGCGTCCGTAGAGGCTCAGGATCCGCACCAGTTCGCGCCGTTCGAAGAACACCCGCCCCTTCAAGGGCGGGGAGGCGTGACTGTCGACGCTCACCCTACAGCTCCCTCGGCGTGCGCCTCCGGCGCCGACATGCCGCAGTCCCAGTTTGTACTTCGCTTCATGAAGAACCTTGAAATGGCCTCATTTCGGTCCCGCACCCGCCCCCTTGGAAGCATTTATTGCCTGTGTCGGCCGGTCGGGACCTAGTGGTTCTGGTTCTGAACAGCCCCCCCAGCCCCCCCGGACCATGGGGCTCCGTCGGCCGGCATCAAATTCGATCAACGCCCGCGCGGTTCCCCCTCCCCCACGCGCGGGCGTTTTTCGTGTGTCCTTGGAACAATCTGAGCCTGAGAGCGCGCCTGGGCAAGATCAGGTCGCCCTGGGCTCACCGCTGCAAGACAGCAAGGATGCGCCCGCCCTTGGCCGCCTGCAGCAGCACGGCGGTCTTGAGACCTGCCGCCTCCGGACCGTCGGCCGCGGCGTAGGTCTTCTGCCGGCCGGACCAGGCGCCCAGCCGCACCAGCTGGCGCACCACATTGCGCTCGCGGATGATCTGGCCCCGGTTCTCGCCGCGCTTGACGGCGACGTCGCGCACGGCTGGATCGTAACGCACCAGCCAGACGTCGGCGCCGCCAGGCGGCCGCTGGCCGGGGCCGATCACCAGCCGGCCGCGACGGACCATCCGCATCTTGGGACCCTGGCTGCGGTCGCGCTGGGCCTTGCGGATCAGGGCTTCGACGCCCTTGGTCTCCGCGCCCGCCACCTGCCCGCCGCCATTGATTATGATCTGGGGCGTGGAGAGGTCCCGGAGCGCCAGCTTCTGCTTGTAGGCTTCCTGGCGGTCCTTGAACTCGGGCTTGGCGAAGGTGTCGCTCCAGCCGAGGTAGTCCCAGTAATCGAC
>CAZTMF010000247.1:0-5305 GCA_964614675.1 uncultured Caulobacteraceae bacterium
TTCGCCTTCATCATCCACGAGGGCAAGGTGCGGGCGCCGTCGGGCGCCGAGGCCATCATCTCGCGACTGGGCCCGGAGCATGCGCCGAGCAGCTGAGACGGTGGGACGTTAGCCCCTGGTTAACCATGAAGGCGCTGCATCCCTTCAATGCTCGGAGCCCTGCGCCATCGCCTGAGAATCGCGGCCGCCGTGCTGGCGCTCGCCACGCTGGCGGCGGGGGCGCAGGCCGCCGCGCCCGCCAAGGCGACGGTGGTGCTGAGGGGGCCCGAGCCGGTCGTTCCGGCATCGCCTGAGCCGGCCGCGCCATCGTCCGATTCGGGCATCGGGCCCCCTCCGCTCACGGACCTCTCGCCGATCCCCCGCTTCCAGGACGATCCGGCGCCGCGGTTCGGCGTCGATCCGGCGCCGCGGGTCGGCGGCCTCGATCTCCTCGGCGGCGGCGCCCAGTGCCGCACCGCCTGCGCCCAGAACCGCTACCAGTGCCGCGTCACCGACGACATCGACATCTGCGACACGGCCTGGGGCCGATGCGTTGCGTCGTGTACGGAGGCTTCCGCCGGACGCCTCTAACAATGCGCGAGCCCGCTTGCGTCGGCTGGCCGACGCTGTAACTCCGGGGGCATGGGCGATTCATCAGTCAAGTCCGGTCCGGCGGGCCAAGGCGCCAGGAAGACCATCGATTTCGAGCGCGGCATCCCGTTCCTGGTGTCGGCGCTCGGCAACAGGCTGTCGGCGCTGGCCTCGCACAACGTGCGCGAGGAGCTGGGGATCGGCCTGATGGAGTGGCGGATCCTGGCGCTGCTGGCGGCGGAGAACGAGGCGACCCCGGCCCGGATCGGCCGGGTCGCCGGCGTCGACAAGTCGGTGGTGAGCCGGGCCGCGACCTCGCTGGAGCAGCGCGGCCTGATCACCGTGAACCCCGACCCCACGGCGAGCCGTCAGACGCGGCTGGTCATGACCGAGGAAGGCGGGCAGATGCACGACCGCGGCATCGCGATGTCCTACGCCCGGAACGACGAGCTGCTGGAGGGTTTCACCCCCGAGGAGCGCGATCAGCTGGCCGCGCTCCTGAAGCGCGCCACCGCCAATCTGGCGAAGATGGAGCCCAGGCGCCGGCGCTAGGACGTCGGCCGGCCTTGCGTTGCGATTGCAACAGGGCGCGGACTGGGCGATCCTCGCGGAAACGATCGGGAGGCCGTCATGTACGTCCGCGATTGCTGGTACGTCGCCGCCTGGGACCATGAGCTGACGGCCGAGGCGCCGATCGGCCGGGTCATCATCAACGAGCCGGTGGTGATCTACCGCACGGGCTCGGGCCGCCTGGTCGCCCTGGCCGACCGCTGCTGCCACCGGTTCGCGCCCCTCTCGCTGGGCCGCGTCGAGGGCGAAGAGCTCCGGTGCATGTACCACGGCCTGAAGTTCGACTCGACCGGCCGCTGCATCGAGATCCCCGGCCAGGACATGATCCCCGCCACGGCCTGCGTGAAGGCCTATCCGGCGGTTTCCAGGCACAGCTGGGTCTGGGTCTGGATGGGCGACCCGGCCAAGGCGGACGAGCGCCTGATCCCGCCGGCGGTGGGGCTGGACGATCCGAACTGGACCCTCCGTTCGGGCCACCTCGACTACGAGGCCAACTATCAGCTGATCAACGACAACCTCACCGACTTCACCCACCTCTCCTACGTCCACGCCAAGTCCTTCGGCGCGACCGAGGCCTTCGCCCGCACGAGGCCGACCGTGGAGCGGCTCGATCGCGGCGTGCGCATCTGGCGCTGGATGACCTCGGGCTTCACCGACGACAGCGCCGCCCGCGTCCACCGCCGGGCCGAGGGCGACAGCTGGCAGAGCTACGACTTCCTGGCCCCAGGCGTGCTCCTGATGCACACCGCCGTCTGTCCCGAGGGCACGGCCGAGCGCTTCGGCCATGCGCCGCCCGACCTGTCGCAGGTCGAGGTGCTGTCGGAGAACTTCACCTCCCAGGCCGTCACCCCGATGACCGACCGGACCTCGCGCTATTTCTTCTCCTGGGGACCGCGGGCGGGGGAAGGCTCGGACGCCCTCGCCGAGGCGATGCTGCAGGTGGCCCATAGGGCGTTCGGTGAGGACAAGGTGATGATCGAGGCCCAGCAACGGGTCATCGAGATGAGCCCCCCGCAGAAGGAGGTGCTGACCTCCGCCGATGTCGGACCCATGCAGATGCGGGCCGCGCTGCTCAGGCTGATGCGCGAGGAAGGCTCGAGCGCCGAGGCGGCCGCCTGAAGCGCGATCGGGAGAGCGTCGATCCATAAGCGAGGCTGGATCGGCCCCATCCATCGACCTGGCGGGCGGTCCGGGCGTTGCGCAACATGGGTCAGGCCTTTGTGCGGTCATTTTGGGGCCCGGAACCAAGGGCGCCCCTTGCCGTTGCGGCCGAATAGAGCTGTCCTTTCCCCGAAGGGGAGCCGGAGGCGTCGCGTGGGCTTGGCCGATCCCGTAATCCAGCGTCAGTTGTTGAGGGCGGTGCTCTCGCTGCCGAGGCCCGTCCTGCGCGTGGCCGCAGGCGGCAAGGCCGTGCACGTGGGCGGCCGCGCGCTCGATCCGCGTTTCCAGTTCCTGGTCCACGCCGCCAAGCGCTACGCCTCCACCGAGGGCCTGGCCGAGGATCAGGCGCAGAAGACCCGCAGCCAACAGTTCTCCGTCTGGGCCGGCGAGCGCGAGCCCGGCGTCACCCTCGAGGACCTCGAGATCCCAGGTCCGATCGGTCCGATCGCGGCGCGCCTCTACCGCTCGCCCGAGCAGCGCCCCGGCATGGCCTTGATGGTCTATGCCCACGGTCTGGAGGCCGGCGAGGCGGAGGGGTTCGAAAGCTGCGACGCGGTCTGCAGCATCCTGGCCCGCTGCGGTCACGCCCCGGTCCTGGCCATCACCTGCCGCCCGAGTCCGGAGCGGCCTTACCGGGCCTGTCGTGACGACGTCATGGCCGCCTATCGCTTCGGCCTGGACAACGCCGCCCGGTTCGGCGCGCCAGCCCACGTGGCGGCCATCGCCGGCGACTCCATCGGCGGCGCCTTCGCCGCCCTGCTCTGCCAGGCGCTGAAGGGCCAGGGCGAAGCGCAACCGACCCTGCAGCTGCTGCTCTATCCCTGGCTCGACCTGGCGACGGGCTCGACCACGCCGCGGCTTTATGATGAAGCGACGCTGCCCGCCCAGGACATCGAGGCCTGGGCCGCCGGCTTCCTGGGTGCTGAGGACGATCCGTCCGATCCGGCGGTTTCGCCGATGAGGGCCTCCGACCTTTCCGGCCTGGCGCCGGCCATCCTGGTCACCGCCGGCTTCGACCCCCTGGTCGACCAGGGCTGCCGATACGCCGAGAAGCTGAAGGCGGCCGGCGATCGCATCGTCTACCGCTGCTACGACCAGCTGGTGCATGGCTTCGCCGCCTTCACCGGCGTGGTGCCGGCGGCCGACATCGCCTGTCGCGAGATCGCCGGCCTGGTTCGCGAGGGCCTGCAGGGCCGCATCCCGGCGCCCGCGTCCGTCTGACCGGCCGGGTTCCGCCGTTGACAATGCGGGGCGCTTCCCCTATCCACCGCCGCTCGTTTTCGCGGCCCACGCCGCGGCCTTTTCGTGCGACCGGAGCCCTGACGTGAAGCGGACCTATCAGCCCAGCCGACTGGTGCGGAAGCGTCGCCATGGTTTCCGTACGCGCATGGCCACCCGCAACGGCCGCAAGATCGTCGCCCGCCGCCGCCTGCGCGGCCGCAAGCGGCTGACCGCCTAGGCCGTCCTGCCGCCCCGACGGGCGGATGACCAGTCAACCCGATACCGAAACGCCCCTCATCGAGAGGCTGAAGACGCGCGCCCAGTTCCTGGCCTGCGCGCGGGGCCGTTCGGTCAGCAAGGGGGCCGTGGTCGTCCAGATGCTGCCGCACGAGGGGCAGGAGGCGATCCGGGCCGGCTTCACCGCCACGCGCAAGATCGGGGGGGCGGTCGTCCGGAACCGCGCCAAGCGGCGGCTGCGCGAGGCGGCGCGCCTGCTTTTGCCCCTGCACGGCGTCCCCGGACGCGACTATGTGTTCATCGCGAGGGGCGGCACGGCGACGCGGCCCTGGGCGCGTTTGCTTGACGATGTGAAAAGCGCGCTGATAAGCGTCGCGCCCGATTGACGCTCGGCGTCCCGCCCGTGCGCCCAGAGCCCCCCCGAGCATCCAGTCCCATGCAGCAAGATACCCGCAACATGGTGGTGTTCGTCATCGCCGCCGTCGCGTTGATGATGGTCTACCAGTTCTTCGTGCTCGAGCCGGCCGCCAAGAAGCGCGACGCCGAGGCCAGGGCCGCTCAGGCGCAGGCCGCCGCCCAGGCCCAGGCGCCGACCGCGCCCAAGGCGGTGATCACCCTGACCCGCGCCCAGGCCCTGGCCCAGAGCCCGCGCGCGGCCATCGACACGCCTAGCCTGAAGGGCTCGATCGCCCTCAAGGGCGCCCGCATCGACGACCTCTGGCTGAAGCGCTACCCCCAGACCCTGGCCAAGAACTCGCCGCCGGTGGAGTTCCTGACGCCGCAGGGCACGAGTTTCGCCTTCTTCGCGGACTTCGGCTGGACCGGATCCAGCCAAGCTGGCCTGCCCGACGCCAACACCGAGTGGACCCTGGCGCAGGGGTCGGTTCTGTCGCCCGGCCACCCGCTGGTGCTGACCTACGCATCGCCGTCCGGCCTTCAGTTCACCCGCACCATCTCGGTCGACGACCAGTACATGTTCACCGTCGCCGATGCGGTGGTGAACCGGGGGGCCGCTGCGGCGACCATCGTCCCCTACGGTACGGTGCAGCGGCACGGCCTGCCGCCCGACATCCTCACCGCCATCAACGTCCACCAGGGCGCCGTCGGCTGGCTGGACGGCAGCCTGCGCCAGTCGGCCTACAAGGACTGGAAGAAGAAGGGCCAGCTCGACTTCTCCGGGACCGGCGGCTGGGCCGGCATCACCGACAAGTACTGGATGGCCGCCATCGCGCCCGACCAGAAGGAGCCGATCAAGGAGACCTTCCGCGTCACGCCGGACCAGACCCTGGACCTCTACGATTCCAGCTATCTCGGCCAGCCGCGCATCCTGGCGCCGGGTCAACAGGCGAGCGAGACCGCCCACCTGTTCGCCGGGGCCAAGACCGTCGCCCTGCTGGACCAGTACACCAGGGCCTATGGCATCCCCGAGATGGAGCGGGCGGTCGACTGGGGCATCCTGCGCATCATCACCCGGCCGGTCTTCATGCTGCTGGAGTTCTTCTACCAGCACGTCGGCAACTTCGGCGTCGCCATCCTGCTGCTGACC
>CAZTMF010000248.1:0-5280 GCA_964614675.1 uncultured Caulobacteraceae bacterium
TCTCCGCATCGGCGCTCCGCGCGCCGGAAGGGGGGGGCCCCATGAGCGCGATCCTGTTCACCAATGCCGCGGTGTTCGACGGCATAGGCCCGGAGCTGATCCGGGGCGCCGAGGTCTTGGTGGCCGAAGGCCGCATCCAGCAGGTGTCCGAGGGGGCGATCCCCCGTCCGATCGACTGCGAGATCGTCGACCTGGGCGGCCGGACCCTGATGCCGGGGCTGATCGACGCCCATGTGCACATCTGGGCCACCGATCTGGACATCCTGCGACTGATCAGGCGGCGGACCGAATACCTGGCCGCCTTCGCCTACCGCTCGCTGCGCCACATGCTGGCGCGCGGCTTCACCACCGTCCGGGACGCGGGCGGCACCGACATCGGCTATGCCCAGGCCCTGTCCGAAGGGCTGGCGGAGGGGCCGCGGCTGCTGCATGCGGGCCGCTGGCTCTCCCAGACCGGCGGCCACGGCGACTTCCGCCACGAAGCCGACGTCTCCTGCGCCTGCGAGCTGCGCGAAGGCGGCGGCGCGCGCTTCGCCCATATCGTCGACAGCCCGGACGAAGTTCGGAAGGCCGTCCGCGAGGAGCTGAGGCAGGGCGCGCGGCAGATCAAGATCATGGGATCGGGCGGCGTCGCCAGCCCCTCCGACCCCATCGACCGGATGCAGTTCTCCGACGCCGAGATCCTCGCCGCCGTCGAGGAGGCCGAGCGCCACGGCGCCTATGTGATGGCGCACTGCCATCCTGCGAACGCCATCAAGCGCTGCGCCGAACTCGGGGTGCGCTCCATCGAGCACGGGACCCTGATGGACGAGGACGCCGCCAAGGCTGTCGCGGCCAAGGGCGCCTTCGTGGTGCCGACCCTGGCGACCATCTGGGCCCTGCTGGAGGACGGCGCCAAGCTCGGCCTGCCGCCGGTCAGCCAGGAGAAGCTGCTCCAGGTCTCCGGCGGCGTCCTGCAAGGCCTGCAGGTGATGCAGCGCAACCGCCTGAAGATCGCGTTCGGCACCGACCTTCTGGGCTCGCAGCAGGACCGCCAGGGAACCGAGTTCGCGCTGAGGGCCCAGGTGTTCTCGCCGCTGGAGATCCTGCAGCAGGCCACCAGCGTCACCGCCGATCTGTTGCAGATGGGCGGCGAGATCGGCCGGGTGGCCGCCGGCTACATCGCCGATCTGATCGTGGTCGACGGCGATCCGTTCGAGGACGTCACCTGCCTGGGCAAGGGAGGCTCCAATCTGCCGGTGATCCTGCAGGGCGGACGTTTCCACAAGCGGGAGCTGTGAGCGACCGGCTGGGCTAGTTCGCCGGCGCCTTGGCCTGCATGGCGGCCTGCATCTCGTCGACCCGGGCCTTCACCTCGGCGTCTTCGTCCGGCGAGGCGCGTCCCCTTCGCAAGCTGGCCTGCAGACGCCCGTCGACGATCTCCAGATAGAGCACCCTGCGCTCGTCGGTGATCGCCAGGGGCAGATGAAGCTCGGACGGAACGCGATAGTCGGTCGGTTCGGGGAAGATCGTCCCGCGGCGACAGAGGATCAGGGCCGTTCCGCCTTCGGGCGTCTCGACCGACAGCGGAGCGGGCGAGGACGGGTCGAACCCCGGCAAGGGAACCCGGGCGAAGCGGTCGCCGGACTTCGACAGCAGCGCGCAGGAAGCGTCGCGATCCTGGGCTTGGACGATGGCCGGCACGCCGGCGGCCACCGACAGGATCACGGCCGCGAGGCCAAGGGCCGTGCGGACTGTCATGGCGCGCCTCAGGCGAAGGTCCCGGTCTTGTCCTCGGGCCTGGCCGCGAGGATCTCGCGATAGGCGGCCGCCGGGGCCGCGATCATGACCGCAGAAATCACCGAGCCGAACGCGCCGCCGACCAGCAGGCGCACGATGTAGATCGGCGTGAACAGGGTCGCGAAGGAGCTGAAGTCCGGACGGAACAGGCCCGTCGCCGCACGGCCGATCGACCCTCCGGCCATGCCGATGGCCAGGACGCCCGACATCAGGGCGTCCACGATGCCGACCAATATGGCGAAGATCACCGCCAGCAGATAGCACCCGAACAGAGGCCAGAAGTGGCCCTTGGTGAGCTTCCAGGAGCCGAAGATGCGGATGCGCTTCTGATCGAAGGTCATCGGACCCGCGAGCGACAGGCGGACCATCAGCCAGGCATAGGCGACCACGAAGACGAGATAGAACACCACGAGGCCCAGGCCCCACGCCGCCGGGGACTTCTTCAGCGCCAAGCCGACGCCCACCATGCCGAGGACGCCCGCCAGGGTGAGCAGGATGCTGAACGCGCAGATCAGCAGCACGAACAGGACGAAGAAGCCCAGGAGCCTGAGTTCGTCGCCGCCGAGCATCAGCCGCGCCAGGCCCTTTTCCTGGGGCCGCAGCACCGCGCGATACACCGCCCCGGTGAAGATCGACATGAACACCAGATAGATCGGCAGCATCGTCAGATAGAGCCGCCCCACGTCGGCGAACAGCGCCATCTGGGCAGCGGGGTTCATGGTGGCCGGCGACACGGGCGCGCCTGGGGTGGGAACATTGGCCAAGAGATCGCGCAGCGTCGGCAGGAGGAGCGCCATCAGCACCGCGCTGAAGATCATCAGCAGCACCGCCCAGACCGCTACGGTCCCCGGCTCGCGCCGGACGATGCGGAAGCCCTCCAACGCCGCTTCGGACGCCGAAAACGCCATGACCTGCCCTCCTGCCCCGGCTCAACCATAGCCTGAGGAGCAGAGGAGACCAGCCCTAAGGGGTCAGTGGACGGTCGACTGATCTCCGCCCTGGGTGGGGGAATAGGCCATGTAGGCCTCGGCCACCGGCGCGGTCAGGACGGCGATGCCGACCGAGACGATCAGGGCGTTCAGCACCGCCGCGATCAGGCTGGTCGGGCTGAAATAGGCGCCCAAGGACGACATGTCGGTGTGCAGCACCGACTCCAGCCCCTCCATGAAGGACGAGCGCGGCAGGCCCGCGGCCATGGCCACGATCAGGGCGACCGCCAGGATGCTGCAGACCAGGAGCAGCAGCACCAGGATCAGCACGGCGGTCAGCAGGAAGACCCCGAGCAGGGTCCAGAAATTGTGGCGGGTCAGCTTCCAGGACTCGAGCAGCCGGACGTGCCGGTCCTCGAGCGTCATCGGCATGGAAAAGCAGAGCCTCACCAGCGCATAGATGTAGGCCGCCAGGGCCGCAACGGCGACGACCAGCTCCCAGAGCGCCTTGAGCGGCTGGGGCAGGAGGCCGCCCAGCGCCGCGAGCAGGCCGCCGAAGAAGGCGACCACCACGCTGCCGCCCACCGCCAGCACCACCCAGAGCACGATCAAGACCGCGAACCTCAGCTCGTCCTTGCTGAAGCGGATGTAGCCGAAGCGGTCGTCGTGCGGGTGCAGGAAGGTGCGGTAGGCCGCGGTGAACATCAGGGAGAAGACGAACAGCAGCGCCAGGAGGCCCAGCAGCATGACCAGGCTCGCGCCCGGCAGCACCGACCAGGCGCTCACGGCGCTGTCGCCGTTGGTCTGGCTGAGGGCGCGAAGGGCCGGAAGCTGGTCGCCGGCGAAGGCCAGCAAAGCCCCGCCCCACAGGAGCTCATAGGCCAGGAAGACGAGGGTCCAGATGCCGATCGTCTTGGGATGGCGCGCGATGAACCGGAAGCCCGAAAGCGCCGCGTCAGATGCTGAGAAACTCGCCATCGTGTGTTCAGACGCCCGTCTTCAAGTTCCGATAGAAATAGGCCTGCACGCCGGCCGCCAGGGGCATGGCCGCCGCCCCGGCCCAGCCGCCGCAGATCAGGCTGTAAAGGAAGGTCTCGCCCGGCGCCAAGGGGGCTGGACGGCCATCCAGCGACAAGGCCGCCCCGGCGCCGATGCTCATGATCAGCACCGTCGGCAGCCAGATCACCAGCTTGGACGCGAAGATCCTCCAGAACTGGCCGCGCGTCAGCTTCCAGGTGCGGAAGATCGAGATGCGTCCGCTCTCGGCTGTCGCCGGCAGATAGAGCGCCAGGCGGGTGAGCACGAACAGCAGCACCATCCTCATCACCAGCTGGCCGACCGCGAGGACCGTCACGCCGGTGGGCCCGATCAACTGCTCCAGCTGCTGGGGCGTGGTCGGCGTGGTGGGCAGGGCTCCGCCGCGGCTCATGACCATGCCCACCACCGGCGCGAACACGGCGATGGCCAGAAGGGTGACGAGCACGATGAGGAAGAGGGTCAGGAGCGCGTCGGCCCCGAACATGCGCAGCTCCATGGCGCGCCACTGGAGTCCCATCCCACCGACCTTGAAGGCCGGATCGTCGGCGTGCTCGGCGCCGAAGGCCAGGCGCAGCATGGCGCCGTAGACGGCGTATTTGGTGAGCAACAGGGCGAGACCGCCGGCGCCGATCAGCAGCAGGTTCTGGGCGAAGAGGCCCGCGCACAGCACAGTCCACGCCAGGGCGTTGAGCGCCAGGGCCCCCCAAATCTCCCGCCAATGGGTGCGCCAAAGGGACCAAGCGTAGCCCAGGGCTGCGCCGACCGAGACCTGGCTGTCCGACATCGCTTCGCCGGCGCGGCCGGCCCTCTCGACTCCAAGGAGTCCCTATCTAGCGGGCCGGACCTTCAGGCGACAGGGGGGCCGAAGCGATGGACTAGTGGCCGTGTCCCCCGTGCCCGTCGCCATGACCGTGCCCGTCGTCGTGGCCATGGCCATCCCCATGACCGTGATCGTCATGTCCGTGGGCCTCGTGACCATGAGCGTCGGCATGGCCGTGATCGTCGTGGCCATGATCGCCATGGCCATGGTCGTCATGTCCATGATCGTCGGCGTGGGCATGAGGATCGGCATGGCCATGGTCGTCGCCGTGACCGTGGTCGTCGCCGTGGCCATGATCGTCATGACCGTGATCCGCGTGACCGTGATCGTCGTGACCGTGATCGGCGTGGCCGTGATCGTCGGCGTGGGCATGGGGATCGGCGTGGCCATGGTCGCCATGACCATGGTCATCGTGCGCGGCGTGATCGGCGGCCGGCGCAGGCGCGGGCGCGGGCGCCGGCGGCGCGGGCTCCTCGGCGAACAGGCCTCCGGCCGGCGGCGCGGCCGGGCGCGGCAGCAGCTCGCGATAGGCCACCGCCCAGGGCGCCATGGCGACGGCGAAGATCGCGCCGAAGGCATAGGCGGCGAGCAGGGCCGCGGCGACCATGCCCTCGCCCACGCCCGAGCTCCACAGATGGTTCTGATCCTGCACCAGGGCGAGGAAGGCCTTCGGATCCAATGCACGCCCCCGGCGGCGAGCATGATCGCGCCGAA
>CAZTMF010000249.1:0-5272 GCA_964614675.1 uncultured Caulobacteraceae bacterium
TCCAGCGGCCGCCAGGTGTTGACCAGTACGATGCGTTGGGCCAACCGACGCTCGTGCTCCTCGGGCGGAAGCAGCCGGCGAGCGACGGCGCGGACGGTCTCGACGTTGTAATCGACGTGGGCGTTGTAGACCGGCGCGTGCTTGGAGGCCTTGAGGGCGCCGTCCCTCTGGATGTGGCCGAACACCAGCACCAGCTCCGCGCCGGTCAGCTCCTTCACCAGCGCTGCGTTCTCCGGGAGATAGACGGCCTGCACCTCCGCCTCGTCGGAGAAGTCGCGCATGGCGGTGGGCCGGTTCAGCCAGGTGAAGCCGGTGCGGTCGAGCCCGAACCGGTCGGGGTTCTCGCGGGCGCTGCGGATCGGCATCCGGTGCTGGATCAGGGTGAAGCTCGACTTCTCCCGCTCCACGTCATTGATGCCGCCGATCGGCGCGGTCGGATCGACGTAGCTGATCGTCGCCTCGAAGACGCTCGGGTCGTCGGGCCCCTGGAAGGCGTTGTGCGGCTGGGCCTCGGCAAGGGCCATCTTGCACGCTCCTGGTGTTCCTCGTGATCGACGCTCTTTCAGGGCGGGTTCCGCGTCAACCCTCCGCAATCCGGGGGTGGCGAGCCACCTGCTTGATGACGACCAGACCCGCGAGGACGGCGATCGCGGCGGCCACCGCTGTGCCGGCCTCGCCGAGCGTGAGGGGTGCGAACTCGAACAGTTCCCTGCCGAGCGGCCATCCCAGGAGCACGGTCATGGTCGCAGCGAGGATGCCCAGGACCCACAGGAACGCGGGATTGGCGCGGAAAAGCGATCCAGGCCCCACATGGAAGCTCCGGTTCACCTGCGCCAAGGCGATGAACGCCAGGGCCAGGGCCAGGAACGCGACGGTGCGCGCCGCGGCCGCATGGCCCGAGGCCTGGCCCCAGACGAAAAGGGCGCCGACCACGGCGAACACCAGGACGCCCTGGGCGAGACTTGCCCACATCCTCCCATCCCCGAACAGCGAGCGACCGGCGGGGCGCGGCGCGCGGAGCATGACGTCCGACTCCTCGGCCTCGGCTTCGAACACCACCGAACAGACGGGATCCACGATCATCTCCAGCAAGGCGATATGCACCGGAGCCAACATGAGCGGCAGGCCGGTCAGAAGCGGAAGCAGGGCCAGCCCGGCGATCGGCACATGGACGGCCAACACGAAACTCATGGCCTTCTGCAGGTTGTCATAGATGCGGCGCCCTAGCCGCATCGACTGGACGATCGAGCCGAAGTCGTCGTTCAGCAGGATCAAGGCGGCCGCCTCGCGCGCGACGTCGGTTCCGCGTTCGCCCATGGCGATGCCGATGTTCGCCGCCTTCAGGGCGGGCGCATCGTTGACGCCATCGCCGGTCATGGCCACGACCTCGCCGGCCGCCTGCAAGGCCAGCACGATCTTCAGTTTCTGCTCGGGAAGGATGCGGGCGAAGACCCTCACCCGGCCGATGCGTTCGGCGAGCGCGGAGTCGTCCAATTCGCGCAATTCATCGCCCGTGACCACGTCGCCCTCCTGCAGACCCGCGCTGCGAGCGATGGCGACGGCGGTGGCGGGATAGTCGCCCGTCACCATCACCACCCTGACCCCGGCGGTCCGGCACTGCGCGACCGCGTGAGGCACGTCCGGCCGAAGCGGGTCGGCCAGCCCGATCAGGCCCAGGAAGGTGAAGTCGACGTCGTCGGGCTCCGCCGGCGGCGCCTCCGTCGAGCGCGCCTCGGCCACGGCGAGAACCCGCACGCCGTCCGCGGCCATCGCTTCCACCGCCGCCAGAACCTGTGCGGCCACGACCTCGTCGACACGGCAAAAGTGAAGGACGGTCTCGGGCGCGCCCTTGGCGAACACGGCCCATGCCGGATGCGTATCCATCTTCCAGACCTGGACCACGGCGAGACGGCCGCGAGTGACCCCGAAGGCGCGTTCCAGCGTCCAGCCGGGCGGAACGGCGAACCATGGATGGGCGGCATCGTGGAAAGCCCGCTCCATCGGGTCAAAAGGATGGGGAGCGCTGGCAAGCACCCCCGTCTCGATCAGCGGGCGGGCGACCAGCGGCGGAGGTGTTCCTGGCTCCAAGTGGACCACGCCCTCGGGGGTCCAGGCGCGGACAATCGCCATACGGTTCTGCGTCAGGGTGCCGGTCTTGTCCGTGCAAAGGACCGTGGCCGAGCCCAGGGTCTCGATCGCCGAGGCGCGCCGGGTCAGCACCTTCGCACGCGAGATGCGCCAGGCGCCCATCACCATGAAGACGCTCAGCACCAGGGGGAATTCCTCGGGCAGCATCGCCATGCCGAGCGCGATGCCGCCCAGCAGGCCCTTAAGCCACGAGCCGCGCAACAGACCCTGGAGCAGCACCACCGCCCCGCAGACGGCGATGGCCGCCAAGCCGACCATGCGCACCAGGCGTCGGGTCTCGCGCTCGAGCGGGGTGGGAGGACTGCCCAGGCGGGCCAGCGCGCCGCCGATCTTACCGATCTCCGTCCGTGCGCCCGTCGCGGCCACCTCGGCAAGGCCCTGGCCGCGCACGATCAGAGAGCCGGAATAGACAAAGGGCGCCCCCTCGCCGCCGGGTGCGCGCGGGGGCTCCTCGGACTGGGATGCGACCTTGCCCACCGGCAGAGACTCGCCGGTGAGAAGGCTTTCATCCGCCTCGACCTCCTGGCACTGGCGCAGGATCGCGTCGGCCGGAACGCGTTCTCCTTCGGTGATCGCCACGATGTCGCCGCGGACGAGTTCGGCGCTCCCGATACGCCGCCGCGCCCCGTCCCGGACGACCTCCGCATGGGGCTGGGTCAGATCGCGCAGTGCATCGAGCACCCGCTCGCTGCGCAGGCCCTGGATCACCGCGATCGCCACCGACAGGCTGGCGAAAGCAATCAGCACCAGCGACTCCCGAGGCTCGCCGATCGCCAAGTATACGGCCCCGCCGGCGAGCAGCAGGGCGAACATCGGCTCGCGCACGACTTCCAGCGCTATGCGCCAGAACCCCCGTCGCTCGGGATCCGGCATGGCGTTCGGGCCATCCCGGCGAAGGCGTTCCGTGGCTTCGGATTCGGACAGGCCGAGTTCGATGTCGGTGATTTGGTTCATCTGGCCGATGGCTGGGTACAGGCCGATTGGCCCGGAACCGCCCCTGCCGGCATTGAGCCGGGTCAAGGTCACGATCCGTCCATCGGATAGAGCCCTGACGCGGAGGTTCAGATGACCGCAGCGCCCTCGCCCGCGCCAGTTCGCCGCGTCGGTGGCCGGACCGCGGGGTTCATCACCCTGGCCATAGCAACCATGGCGGCCGTGTTCCTGGTCGTGCGTCTGGCCGATCTGATCCTGATGATCTTCTCGTCTGTCCTGCTGGCCATGCTGCTGCTCGCCCTGACCGGACCACTGCAGCAGAAGCTGCATATGCACCGGTCCGCCGCCCTGGTGACGGTGCTCGCGGCGCTTCTGTGCCTGACGGGCCTGCTGTCATGGCTATTCGGGACCCAGATGGCCGCGCAGCTATCGAGCCTGACCGTGCTCCTGCCCCGCTCGTGGCATGCGTTCGAAGCCTATCTCGGCCAGACGTCGTCGGGCGGCGTCATCCTGGACCAGATCCGCTCCGCCAGGTGGCCCGACAACCTGGTGATCACCTGGGCCACGCGACTGGTCGGCAACGTGGCCTCGGTGATCGTCGCCGCCGTGATCGTGCTGGTCGGCGCCATCTACCTGGCGTTTCACCCGGAGACCTATCGCAACGGAGTCCTGAAGCTGATTCCCAAGGAGCGCCGGCGGCGCGCGGACGAAGTGCTCGAGGCATGCCGGCGTGCGCTGACGCAATGGCTGATCGGCCAGACGGCCTCCGTGGTCTTCATCGCCCTGACCGCCTCGGTCGGCCTCTGGCTGGCAGGCGTTCCCTCCCCGCTGGCGCTTGGGCTCCTGGCGGGACTGGGACAGGCCGTCCCGGTGGTGGGGCCCTGGGCGACAGCTGCGCCCGGCCTCCTCGTCTCCGCCGCACAGGGTCCCGAGACCTTCGGCTGGGCCCTGTTCGTCTACCTGATCACGACCCAGATAGAGTCCAATCTGCTCACGCCCCTGCTGCTGCGGAAGATGTCCGAAGTGCCGATGGCGGTGACCCTGTTCGCCGTCGTGGCAATGGGGATGCTGCTGGGACCGCTGGGCGTGCTGCTGGCGACGCCGCTGGCGGTGCTGGCCTATGTGCTGGTCCGCACCGTCTATCTGGAAGACGTGCTCGGCGATGTGTCCGAGGACGTCTCGATCAGTTCGTGACCCACGATCAGGTAGGCGCCGAACATGGCCATGTCGATGCCGATCAGGATCTCATCCGCCTGATCGCCGGGCTGCTTGCCGAACAGGAGCGCCAGGCCGAGCAGGGCCATCAGCGACCCCGCCAGGCTGCCTGCGACCATGACGGCATCGCGCGAAGGCCACCGGCGCAGCGCCAGGGCCGCGGCTGCGAAACCATGGCCGACCAGCAGGAGACCGACCAGGCTGCCCGCCGCGGCGACGCCGTGGACAGGGGTGATCATGAGAGCGACGCCGACTCCCAGCGCCACCAGCGACCAGATCCAGACGCCGCGCTTCGGATGGCCCGGACGTCGTGACAACAGGCTGATCAGCCCAAGGGCGCCGGTCACCACGAGCAACAGGCCGATGGTCTGGGCCACCATGGTGTGGGCCGCCTCCGGGCCCAGTATGGCGATCGCCCCGATGGCGGTGATCAGGGCGCCGACGCCGCGGGCGAACGCATGCCTGCGACGATCCCGTTGATCTGGGTGCATCATGAGCGTCCCCTCGCCCCGACTGGTACCACTCGGGCGGTCGCGGGTCATGCCGTCCGATCTTTCGTTGTTGACTCAAACAAATTGGTTTGCGGCGCGCGCTGACCGGCTAAGCTGGAATCGGAGGAGCGCCATAATGAGATTGTCCAAGCTTACAGTGGTGAGCGCGTTGGTGCTCGCGGCCAGCTGGTCCGGAGCCGTGGGCGCCGCAAAACCCAAAGCGCCGGTCCCGGCGGCCGCCGCCAAGAAGCATACGGCAGGTCCGGCCAAGAAGACGGCCAAGGCCAAGACGGCCGCTCCGGCTCCCGAGGAAGACGCCAACGTCAAAGCCTTCCGCACATTCGCCGGCCCCTTCGGCGTCACCTACCCCTTCGATCTCTCCTACATCCGCCGGCGCGGCGCGGGGGGCGCAGGGCCGTTCGGCGACGGCCCGGCGGTGATCAATGGCCCGCCGGCGGGAGTCGAGCCCCTGCCGATCGACCTGT
>CAZTMF010000250.1:0-5271 GCA_964614675.1 uncultured Caulobacteraceae bacterium
GGGCCTCGCCGTCGTAGGCGATGATCGGCGAGCGATCGTAGAAGTAGCCGTAGTTCAGGCCGGCGCAGGCGAACTGCTGCACGTGCAGGGCGTGGGCGGCCAGGCCGACGCGGCGGCGCGCCTCCGCGCCCTGGGGCGTGTCGTCCTCCAGCTCCGGCGGCACACTGGTGCGCTCCTGGATGGCCCGCTCGGCGTGGCTCATGGCGAACCTGGAGACCTGCTCGGTGATCGGCTGGCGCTCCCGCTCGTGCGCCTCCAGCAACCCCTCGGCCGCCCAGCCCTGCAGGCGGGCCGCCAGCATCCACGACAGGTTCATCGCGTCGGCGATGCCGGCGTTCATGCCATAGCCGGCGTAGGGCACCCAGAGATGGGCCGCATCCCCGCAGATGAATGCCCGCCGGTCGCGGAACCGGTCAGCCACCATGCGCCGGCCGATCCAGTCCTCCTTGCCCAACAGCTCGTAGTCGAACTCCGGCCCGACCCCCAGCAGGGTCCGGATGCAGGCGTCGCGGTCGACCGTCTCGAAGCCCTCCTCGTGCGGCAGCAGGTAGTTGTGGATCAGCCAGGTCTCGCGGCCGTCGATCGCCACCAGGTTCCCGGCCCGCTCGGGGCTGTAGAGATAGCTCATCCAGGCGTCCGGCTTGGTGATCCGCGCGTAAAGGCCGGGGGCGCGGATGTAGCTCGACTGCACGCGCTGGATCACCGCGTCGCCCAGCAGCCGGGCGCCGATCGCGCCCCGCACCAGCGAGCGGCCGCCCTCGCAGCCCACGAGATAGCGGGCGCCGATCTCCACCTCTTCGCCCGACTCCAGGTCCGACGCCCGGACCGTCACCCCCGTCTCGTCCTGCTCGAAGCCGGTGAATTCACACCGGTTCAGGATGGTGATGCCTGGCGCGCGGCGCGCGGTCTCGAACAGCACCGGCTCCAGGAAGATCTGGTTGATCCGGTGCGCGGGCTCGGGCGTCGGCCAGGCGCCGTCCGGGCCGCTCCTGTCGGTGTATCGATCGCGCCGGCAGGGGATATGGATGCGCATCAGCTCGTGACCGGTTGCGCGCGTACGCACGACCACGTCGTTCGGATAGTCGTCCGGCAGGCCCGCGGCCCTCACCGCCCGCACGAAGCCCAGCCGCCGGAAGATCTCCATTGTCCGCGACGAGACGTGGTTGCACTTCACGCTCGGCGGCTCGCCCGCGCGCCGCCGCTCGACGACCACGCAATCGATGCCCCGCCAAGCCAGGTCCATGGCCAGGCAAAGCCCCACCGGCCCCGCGCCGACGATCGCGACGGACCGGTTCAACACGGGGGCCTGGTCATTGCTTGGACAGCGCAGGCTGGGCCCGTGCGCAACTGGTCACTCATGGGGTGATGCTAGGGCGGCGGCGCCACGGCCCGCAAGCGGGCGTTGGTGACGGGGACGGCGTGGGGCGTATCAGGTGGTTCTTCCCCTCTCCCTTCAGGGGGAGGGGCGGGGGTGGGGGTCCACGCTGAACCTTCAGCCGCGTGCGACGGATCAGCTGTCGAGGCGGACAGGGTCTTTGGACCGTCGAGAGCCGCTCTCGACCTCTCGGTCCCTCCCCCTGAGGGGGAAGGAACCCTTTGATGGGCTTTCGAACGGCTTCGAATGAACCCGCTCTGCCCCTCCTCGACCGCCCGCGCCAGCCTAGGGGGCCTTCAGCTCGAACCTCAGCAGGTCCTGCCCGACGATCAACTTTCCTGAATAGGTCTTCCGGACCTCGGCCTCGAGGCGCTGCACCGTCTCGGGCCCAGGGCTGATGACGAGGTGGCTCAGGATCAGCGTCTTCACCCCGGCGGCGGTCGCCATGCGGCCGACGTCCTCCGGCGTCAGGTGCTCGCGGTTCATGTGTTCGGTCAGCTCCCGGCCGACCGGCGAGCCGGCGTTGGTGCGCGGGTCGCTGGGGGGCCGTGGCAGGTAGACTTCGCTGACCAGCACGTCAGCCCCCTTGGCCAGCCGCGTCACGGCCTCGCTGGGGCCGGTGTCTCCGGTGAACACCACCGAGCCGGCCGGCGTATCGAACCGGTAGGAGAGGGACCTGTCCTTCTGCCCGTCCGGTCCGTAGGACTTGTGCGAGAAATGGGCGTTCTCGACCGCGGTGACCTTCACCCGGTCGTCCTGGAAGGCCAGCCCATCGTGGTCGATGTCGTGGCCGACGAACATGCCGGCGGCCTTGGGCAGGCTGGGGATCCCCGCCCGGAAGATCCGCTCGGAGACGCTGAGGTAGTTGATCGCGGCCCCCACCAGGAAGCGGGTGGCCGGAGGCCCGTAGACCTGGACGGGCGGCGGCGACTTCCCGCTGAATCCGGTACCGATCCAGCTCAGGGAGATCAGCGGCTCCAGGCCGGCGGTGTGGTCCAGATGGTGGTGGGTGATGAAGATGGTCCGGATGTCGGTCACCTTCTCGCCGGCCACGGCCAACTGGCGCGCCACGCCTGCCCCGGCGTCGATCAGATAGGGCCTTCCCCCGATCACCAGGAGGCTCGCCGGCTCCGACCGGTCGGGGTCGGCGGAGGGCCCGCCGTGGGTGCCCAGCAGGATCAGCTCGTTGGCCGGGCTGGGCGGGGGCGCGGCCGGCAGGGCCTGGGCCGCATCCGCGGCCAATCCGGCCGCCATCACACCCGCAAGGATCAGTTTCAGCATGACGTGCACCCCTCGCTCCCAGTCCCTCCGGACAGCGCAGGGCCATGGCGGCTGGAATGTGAACCTGATTTCACATTCCAGATCAAGTCAGGCGCCGTCTCCGCCCGTCAGAACCGGTCGAGGTCCGCCGCCACCACCACCTTGCCCTTGAAGACCGACGCGATCCCCGCGGTGTAGCCCGAGAGGTCGGTCTCGTCGTCGCCGCCGGGCGAAAGGTGGGTCAGCACCACCTCGCCGACGCCCGCCCGGGCGGCCAGGCGGCCCACCTGTTCGGGGGTCAGGTGGTCCTGGCCGAGATGGGCGAGCAGGGGCGCCACGGCCGCCGGCGGCAAGGTCCTGCGGAACGAAGCGGCGGCGGCGTCGAGATTCACCACCTCGCTGACCAGGACGTCGGCGCCCCGGGCCAGCGTCTCGAGCCGCTCGGAGGGCCCGGTGTCGCCGGTGAAGACGAACACCCGTCCCTGGGTCTCGATCCGGAAGGCATAGGACCGCGGCGCCGGGTCGAGCGCCATCCCCGTCGGCAGGTGGAAATGATCGACGCCGATCGCCAGCACGCGCACCTTGTCGTCGCGATAGATTTCGGTGGGGACGTCGAGGACGGGCGGCAGGTCGACGGCTTTGACCGTCGCCTGCACCGGCGGCGCGGGCGGGCCGCCGACGGTGATCGGCGCGTTCGCCGTGGCCTGGTTGGCCGCCGCCAGCCCGCTCACCATCGCCCGGGTGCCCGGCGGGCCGATGACCGGGATCGCCGGCAGCGGATCGAACAGCCAGCGGCTCATCATCAGGGGACCCAGCCCCTGGTTGTGGTCCATGTGATGGTGGGAGATGAAGATCGCCCTGACCGACGCCAGGGGCAGGCGCGCGGCGGCCAGCTGGCGCTGGACCCCGTCGCCCACGTCGAACAGGTAGACGGAGCCGCCCGCCACCACGGCGTTGGCGGGCTCCGACCGCTTGACGCGGATGACGGGCCCGCCGCCGGTTCCGAGGGTCACGAACCGGGCGACGTCAGGGGCGGGCTCCGCGGCCTGCGCCACCGACGCGGCCAGGCGCGACGCCAGAAGCAGGCTCAGCGCGAGTTTCACGGCCCCCTGTCCTTTGCCGCGGCCTTTAGAGCGCGTTCCGAGAAGTGGGAACCGGTTTTCGGAACAAAACGCGCGCAATCTAGAATCCAAGCTGCTTCGCCAGCTTCTGGTCGCCGAGATCCAGGATGATCCGTCTCTTGGAGATCCGCCACTTGCCGCCCTGACGGACGTATTCGTCCTCGTATCGACCGATGCTCAGCACCGCCAGACCATTGTCGGGCGTTCGGATCAGGGTGGTGACGTAGCAGCTCCCCCGGGCGGCGTCCTTGCCGACCAGGTCGACGAGCCGGTTCGACACCACATGCCGCATGATCAGGGCGGTCTTGCCGTCGGGCGTGACTCCGCCGCCGAACCGCTGGTGGTCCCGCGTCGCCATCGCCACCAGGGCGTCGTGGCCCTTCACCACCGGCGGGCCGGCGCCGATCCCGATCTCGGCGTCCGCCGTGAACAGCGCCGCGTACTCCTCGGGCGTCCCGAAGTCGTGGACCACGCCGTAGCGATCCATCAGTTCGTAGATCTGCAGCCGGTCGTCGGTCGGTCCCGCGGCCGCCGCCGTGGGGCTGGCCAGGATCGCGCCCAGAAGGGCGAAGGCGAAGACGATCGCGCCGGGACCGTGCCGCATTGTCGGACCTCCCCAATCCCCCGGCGAGAGCGGCGCCGCTCCTCCGGAATCGTTTGCGCAGAATGTCAGACCGTGGAAGCTTGAGCTAACGGAAACGGTAAGGGCTCCTGAGAGAGCCCTCCCGGAATCGGGAACCTTCGTTGGGTGCGGGAAGGGGCGTTCTCATGATCCACCGGCCTTTGGCGCCGGCCGTCGTCGCGGCCGTCGGTCTGCTCGCCGCCGCCCCAGCCGGGTGGGCGCATCATTCGACGGCTGAGTTCGACTACGGCAAGACGATCGACGTCGAGGGCGTGGTCAAGGAGGTGCAGTGGACCAATCCCCACTCCTACCTGCAGATCCTGTCCAAGGGTCCGGACGGCGCCACCATCCAGTGGGGCGTCGAGATCGGCGCGCCGGCGATCAATGTCAGGCTCGGGTGGCGCAAGGACAGCGTCAAGGTCGGGGACAAGGTCACGCTCACCATGGCGCCGGCCCGCGACGGCCGGAACTTCGGGACCTTGCGGGTCATCACCTTCGAGGATGGCCATAAGCTCAGCGGGGTCGCGGCCAACATCAAGCTGAACGCGGGCCAATGACCATGGCCAAGGCGATCGCCCCCCGACCCCTGGCGACAGGCGCCCTGTTGCTGGTTCTCGCCGCGGCGGGCGCGGCCGGCGTCGCCCACGCCCGCCCGCAGGACCCCGAGGCCGCGTTGCTCCGCGTCTGGGCGCCCGACAATCCTTCCGACCGCCGGCTCGCCTCCGCCGACCAGCCCCCGCCCCTGACGGCGGAGGGGGCGAAGCTGCTCGCCCAGCGGCTGGCGGAGCGCAAGGCGCCCGATCCGCAGTTCGACCGCACGCGCTGGTGCGCCGGGCCCGGCATGCCGCGCATCATGCTCATGCCCTATCCGTTCGAGATCAAGGCGGAGCGCG
>CAZTMF010000251.1:0-5269 GCA_964614675.1 uncultured Caulobacteraceae bacterium
CACCTGTTCCAGGCCTATTCGGCGGGAGCGGTCGATGTGGTGTTCAAGCCGATCGACCCCTTCATCCTGCGCTCGAAGGTGCAGGTGCTGATCGACCTGCACCTCAAGACGTTGGAGGTGCAGCGCGAGGCCGGGCGCCGCGAGCGGCTGCTCGCCGAGAACGCCCGGGTCCACAAGGAGAAGCTGGAAGCCGAGATCGCCCTGCGCCGCAGCGAGGAGCGCCAGCGGGCGATCATGATGAGCCTGCCGGTGGTCTTCCACTCCCGCTCGCTGGAGCCGCCCTATCGGCCGCTGTTCCTCAGCGGCAACGTCGAGGCCCTGACCGGCTTTTCCGCAGAGGCCTTCCTCGAACAGGCCGACTTCGGCTCGAGCCGCATCCATCCGGACGACCTCGACACGGTGGTTCAGGCTGTCTCCGGCGCCGCCGAGCGCGGCTATTACTCCTGCGAGTTCCGCTGGCTCTGCGCCGATGGCGAATACCGCCGCCTCCTGGACCAGGGGGTCTTGGCGCCGCCCGAACTGGGAGGCGATGGCGAGATCATCGGGACCCTGCTCGACGTGACCGAGCGCCGGTCGCTGGAGGAACAGCTCACCCAGGCCCGCAAGATGGAGTCCGTGGGCCAGCTCACCGGCGGCGTGGCCCACGACTTCAACAATCTGTTGACCGTGATCATCGGCAACCTGGACCTGCTGGCCCGCAGAGCCAGCCACGACGAGCGGACCGAACGGCAGCTCGCGGCCATGCGCTACGCCGCCGACCGGGGCCGCAGCCTGACGCGCCAGCTCCTGGCCTTCTCGCGCCGGCAGCATCTGTCGCCGGTGACGCTGGATGTGAACCAGCTGGTCATGAACTTCTCGCCCCTGCTGAAACAGGCCGTGGGCGACGCGGTCACGGTCGAACTCGATTTCGCCGACGCCCAGCTCAAGGCCTATGTCGACGCATCCCAGCTGGAGACGGCGCTGCTGAACCTGGCGGTCAATGCGCGGGACGCCATGCCCCAGGGCGGACGGCTGCTCATCCGTACACGGTTGATCGACAAGCCGCCTGGGATGAGGGCCTCGGGCGGGCCCTGGATCGGCGTCGAGGTGGCCGACACCGGCGTGGGCATTCCGTCCACCGCGCAGGAGCGGATCTTCGAGCCGTTCTTCACCACCAAGGATGTCGGCAAGGGCTCGGGCCTGGGCCTCTCTCAGGTCTACGGCTTCGTGCAGCAGTCCGGCGGGCACATCACCGTCAACAGCGAGCCGGGCAAGGGCGCCAGCTTCCACCTGTTCCTGAAGCTGTCCGACCGGGAACTGCACGTGGCGCCGGAGACCCAGGATGGCGAGGCCCTGGCCCCGGCGCGCGGGCGGCTGCTGGTTGTCGAGGACGATCCGCAGGTGCTGGCGGTGACCGTCGCCGTGCTGACCGAGCTGGGCTACGAGGTGATCACCGCGCCCAACGCCCAGATCGCCATGGAGCGTCTGGAGGCCGGAGAGGCGGTGGACCTTCTGTTCTCGGACGTCGTCATGCCGGGCGGCTGCAACGGCGTGGAACTGGCCAAGCGCGCCCGGGAGATGCGGCCAGGCCTCAAGGTCCTGCTGAGCTCCGGCTATGTCGGAGAGGCGGTGTCGCGGGCCGCGGAGTCCTTCGAGCTGATCGACAAGCCCTACGAGCGGGCGACCCTGGCCCAGCGGCTCTCCCAGATGATGGGCTCCAGCTCCCCCTCGGGCGGCGGCGGTGGCGGCCGCGGCAGGAAGCGGGCAGGCCCAGGCGGCGGAGGCCGCGGCGGCTTATCGGGCGAGACGGCGGAAGAAGTCCGGCGCGCGCACGCCTCCTGAGTCGTCCGGGTGGTGTCGCGAGAACACCGTTACGCGCGATTTAAGGTTTAATTCCGTTTACTGAAAGTATTAAGCGCACCGAAAGCTGACATCGTCACTCTGGAGCTCGAAAACAGAGGCCGCTGATCAGTCGAGCGGGGGCGATAATGCGTGTAGCAACATTCGCAAGTTTGGGTGCTTCGGCGGTTCTTGGTCTGGGCGCGCTGCTCGTGGCCCGGGCCTGGCTGCCCAACCCTCAGCCCAAGTCCGTGGCCCTGAAGGCCGCGCCTGTGGTCCAGGGCGTGCCGGTGGTGCTGGCCGCCGGACCCATCGCTTACGGGGCCAAGCTCCAGGCCAAGGATTTGACGGTGGTGCAGCTGCCTCGTGAGGCGGCGCCCGCGGGAGCCTATGTCAACGTCGCCCAGGTGCTGAAGGTCGACGCCGGCGGCGCGCCGGTGGCCCTCGTCGCCATGTCCGCCCACGAGGCGGTGCTGCCCGAGAAGCTCAGCGGCGCCGGCGCCCGTCCGACCCTGGCGGCGCAGATCAGCGAAGGCATGCGCGCCTACACCATCGGCGTGACCGACGTCGCCGGCGGCGGCGGCCACATCCTGCCGGGCGACCATGTGGACGTGGTGCTGGCCCGTAAGGTCGACAGCAACAGCCAGACCGGCGCCCAGGGCCGCCTGGTGTCCGACATCGTGAGCCAGAACATCCGGGTCCTCGGCATGGACCTGAACGCCGATCCGAATTCCACCAAGGCGGCCGTCGCCCACACCGCGACGCTGGAGGTCACCGCCCAGGACGCCGAGCGTCTGGCTCTGGCCGCCCAGGCGGGAACCCTGTCGCTGGCCCTGCGCCGCGCGGGCTCGGTCGAGCTGCAGCCGGTCCGCGCTGTCGGCGCGGCAGACCTAGGTCCCTCCGGCCCGGCCGAACCGCGGGCGATCCCCGTCCGCCGGGTCCGCCGCGCGCCCGCCGCCGCTTCGACTCCGACCGGCGTCGCGGTCCTGGTGGTGCACGGCGAGAAATCCGATCGGGTCGACGTCCCGACCGACCGGCTCAACGCCGGCATCTGAACCATAGGGTCATGACCATGCTCCGCATGCCTTCCCGAAAGAAGGGCGCCGTGGGCGCTGCCTTGGCCACGGCCTTGGCGTTCGCCGCCCTGAGCTCGGTCGCCCTGGCTCCCGGCGGCGCTTCGGCCCAGATCGCCTCGACGCAGGCGGCCGTCTCCCAGACGCTGGTCGTCGCCAAGGACAAGTCCGTGGCCTTCCGCCTGGAATATCCGGTCGGCGAGATCGTCGTGGCCCAGCCCGACGTGCTGCAGCTGGTCGCCACCACCGACCAGAGCTTCTACGTCCGCGGCAAGGCGCTCGGGACCACCAACCTGCTGGTCTACGACAAGCTGCACCGGCTCTCCCAGGTGATCGACGTGCGCGTCGGCTACGACACCGACGCCCTGCAGTCCGATCTCGCCCTGGCCCTGCCGAACGCCCACATCACCGCGGTCAATTTCGCCGGCGGCGTGCTGCTGCGCGGCGAGGCCGGCTCGCTGACCGACGCTGTCCGCGCCCAGGCCATCGCCGAGCGCTATGCGCCCAAGGCCGTCGCCTCGCAGCTCAAGGTGAGGGCGCTCGGCCAGGTCATGGTCGAGGTCCGCATCATCGAGGTGGACCGCACGGCGCTGAAGGACATCGGCGTCGATCTCAACGCCCACAACGTCTCGCACTTCAGCCTGCTCAGCGGCGGCGGCGGCCTGCTGTCCAACCAGGATCCCCAGGGCGCCCTGAACATCAACGGGATGATCCACGGCGTCTCCATCAGCGCGACCCTGCAGGCCCTGGAGACCAAGGGCCTGGTCAAGACCCTGGCCAAGCCGGACCTGATCGCCAAGTCGGGCCAGGAGGCCAGTTTCCTGGCCGGCGGCGAGTTCCCCTATCCGGTGCCCAACGGCCCGCAGGAAGTGACCATCCAGTTCAAGCCCTTCGGCGTGCGCCTGAACGTGACGCCGACGGTGCACGACAACGGCATCATCGAGATCAAGGTCGCGCCGGAAGTCTCCGCCCTGGACACCCACAACCAGCTGGTGATCGGCGGCTTCACCATGCCCAGCCTGACCACCCGCAAGGCCGAGACCACGGTCGAACTGCAGGACGGCCAGAGCTTCGCCATCGCCGGCCTGTTCCAGCAGGACTACGCCAACGCGGTGAAGCAGATCCCCTGGGCGTCGGACGTGCCGGTGCTGGGAGCCTTGTTCCGCTCGGCCAGCTGGAAGCGAGACGAGAGCGAGCTGGTGATCATCGTCACCCCGCACATCATCGCCCCGTCCGACCGGCTGGAAGAGGTGCAGACCCCGTTCGACACCAAGTCCGAGCCCAACCTGGCCGAGTCGATCCTGCTCGGGCGCGCGCTCGACAAGGACTTCTCCAAACCTCTCGACGTCAAGGGCGGCACATGAGCGCTGAGTTCGCACGCAAGCGGATTCTGGTTCTCGGACCTGCGCTGAAGGTCCTTGCCGAACAGGCGCTGGAGGGCGCGCGGATCGAGACGGTCGAGCCCGAGCGGTCCGCGGCCATGCCGGCCCTGGAAGGGGCCCTGGACCTGATCCTGATGGACGCCGACGCCGCCGGTCCGGAGCTGACGCGCGAGGTGATCGAGGCCCTGGCCGGCCGGCCGCACGCCCCGGGGGTCCTCCTGATTGGCGCGCACCTGTCGGCGGGACTGGTGCGGGCTCTGCTCAAGCTCGACCGCTCCGACGTCCTGGAAGCGCCGCTGGCCGCCTCGGAACTGACCAAGGCGGCCCTCGCCGTGCTGGCCAGCACGGTCGCGGACGCCGGCGCGCACGGCTGCCGCTGCTGGTCGGTGCTGGGCTCGGTGGGCGGCTCGGGCGCGACGACCGTCGCAATCGAACTGGCCTCGCTGCTGGCCAAGAAGGGCAAGCCGGGCTCGGTCGCCCTGGTGGACCTGAACCTCGCCTATGGCGCGGCCCACGCCTATCTCGGCGGCTCCTGCAACATGCGCCTGGCCGAGGCGTCGCGCTCGCCCGAACGGATCGATGCGGCGGTGCTGGACGCCTTCGCCTATCGGGTCGACGCCGGCTTCGACCTGTTCGCCGCGCCGCGTGATCCCATGGCCTTCGACCGGGTCTCCTCGGCCGCCGTGCTGCGCGTCATGGAGATGGCCTGCCAGGGCTACGAGTGGGTGATCGTCGACCTGCCGCGCCTGCGCTATCCCTGGTCGCTGGACGTCCTCTCGGGCTCGGACGAGACCCTGATCATCTCCGAGCTGACCGTGCCGGCGCTGCTGTCGGCCCAGGCCTTCGCCAACGAGATCGAGGCGGACGTGCAGGGCGCGCGTAAGCCGCGGCTGATCCTGAACCGCATGTCCAGCCGGCCGTTCGGGCCGGCCCCGTCCCGGGCCGAGGCCGAGAAGGCCCTGGGCCGCAAGGTCGACGGGGCCATCACCTCCGACT
>CAZTMF010000252.1:0-5250 GCA_964614675.1 uncultured Caulobacteraceae bacterium
GAACTCGGGTACGCGGATTTGCAGTCCGCTGCGTAACCACTCCGCCACCAGGCCGGCGCGTCTTTCGGAGGCGGGGATGGCTAACAGACCGCCCGCCGAGGGGCAATCTCACATGGCCGCATTGCCTTGCCGTTAAGGCGCGCCCTATAAGCGCGGCGCATCGCAACTACTGTGCACCCCAACGCCATGACCCTCGATTTCGCCGCGGCGCGCCTCAATATGCTCGAGGGCCAGGTGCGTACCTGCGACGTGACCGACCACGCCATCCAGGATGCGATGCGCGCCGTGCCTCGCGAGGCGCTGGCGCCGGCGGGAAAGCGGGCGCTGGCCTATGCCGACAGCGAGATCGAGTACGCGCCGGGCCGCTTCCTGATGAAGCCTCGCGATATCGGCAAGCTGCTCCAGGCCGTGCGGCCCCGGGCCGGCGAGCGGGCCCTGGCCATCGCGGCGCCCTATGCGGCGGCGGTCATGCAGGCCATGGGGCTGAAGGTCGATCAACTGGTCGAGGGCGACCTGGTTTCGCCCGCGAGCAGCGACTATGACGTGATCGTCTGCGAGCAGGCGGTGTCTTCGGCGCCGGAAAGCTGGCTGAACGCCCTGGCGCCCGGCGGCCGGATGGCCCTGGTCGAGCGCAACGGGCCGGTCGGCAAGGCCAGGCTGTGGGTCAACGCCGAAACCGGTCTGGGATCGCGCGAGGTGTTCGACGCCACGCCGCCCATGCTGCCAGGCTTCGAGAAGAAGGCCGAGTTCGCCTTCTGATCACGCGCGGCGGCGAAACCGCGCACGCAATCGCCGACGCGCTCAATGGGCGTGACAAAAGCTTAACTAGCGCCACAGTTACAGTGCGCCCTAAACGAGTCTGCCCCGCGCCGCACTCGGCGGGGTCCGAGGGGAAAGCTTGCACATGCGTCGAGGCTTGGCAGCGCTGAGGTTGCGGCGACTGAGCGCGGGCGCCCTGGCGATCCTCACGGCGTCCGGATTCGCTTGCGCCGCGTCGGCCGAGAGCCTCGCCGACGCCATCACCCTGGCCTATCAGACCAATCCCACCCTGCAGGGCCAGCGGGCCCAGCAGCGCGCCACCGACGAGGGCTATGTCCAGGCGCGGGCGGGCTTCCGTCCCACCGCCGACATCCGCGCCACCGGCACCTGGTACTGGCAGAAGTACGCCACCTGCCAGATCCTGTTCGGCTGCTATTCCGGGTCGTCCGGCGGCTACAACCAGAACTACAACCAGCTGAACGCCACCGTGTCGGTCACCCAGCCGATCTATACCGGCGGCCGGGCGACCGCGCGCCTCAAGGCCGCCGAGGCCCAGGTGCTGGCCGGACGCGAGCAGCTGCGCCAGGCCGAGGCCCAGGTCATGCTGGCGGTGATCCAGGCCTACGAGGACGTCCGCCGCGACGAACAGGCCCTGGCTATCCGCAAGGACAACGTCGCAGTGCTGCAGCGTCAGGTCGACGAGACCCGCGCCCGCTTCGAGGTGGGCGAGGTGACCCGCACGGACGTGGCCCAGTCCCAGGCCCAGCTGGCGGCGGCCCAGGCGCTGCTCTCCTCGGCCGGCGCCCAGCTGGCGTCCAGCCGCGCGGCCTACGCCAGTCAGGTGGGCCAGAGCCCGGGCACCCTCGACCCCGAGCCGGTCTTCAGGATCTTCCCGACCACGGTCGACGAGGCCTTCGACACCGTCGAGTACAACAATGCCTCGATCCGCTACGCGGAATATTCGGAGGCGGCGGCCGAGGCACAGGCCGCTGAAGCACGGGCCCAGCGTATGCCCCAGCTGGGGTTGCAAGGCTCCTACGGCTACGAGCAGCCGATCCATCCGTGGGACACCAGCGCCAACGTCCGTTCCGCCACCGCCGCAGTGGTTCTGACCCAGCCGCTGTTCGCCGGCGGTGCGGTGGAATCCCAGGTCCGCCAATACGTCGAGCAGGCCAACATCGCCCGCATCCAGTTGGAGCAGGCCCGGCGGACCTCGATCCAGAACGTCTCCCAGGCCTGGAGCGTGCTCCTCGCCGCCAAGGCCAACATCGTCGCCGACGAGGAGCAGGTGTCAGCCGCCCGCGTCGCCTTCGAAGGCACCCGGGCCGAGCAGCAGGCGGGCCTGCGCACCACGCTGGAAGTGCTGAGCGCCCAGCAGGTGCTCGAGGACGCCCAGCTCTCGCTGGTCAACGCCCGCCACGACGAATATGTCGCCTCCGCCGGTGTCCTGAACGTCATGGGCCTGCTCGAGGCCAAGAACCTGGTTCCGGGCATCGAGAACCTCCCGGGCGGGCATTCCTTCGAGCAGCTCAAGCATGCGCCGGGCTATGTGCCGGGCATCGACGAGGCGGTGTCGACCATCGATTCGATCGGGTCCAAACGGGTGGCCCGCCTGCCGCCAAAGGTGGACGAGCCCATCGCCACGGGACCGTCCGACGCGGCGCCTCCGGGCGCGACTCCTGCCCCGCGCTGAGGCGTCGCAGGCCAGTGTCGCGAATTTGATGTTCGCCCGCCGATTGGAATTCCGCGGTGGCGAACTTCAAATTCGTAAACCACGCTGGAATCAAAGCTCTTTGCCTGCGTCCTAATCGAGTCCGAATTCGCTCGGAGCCCGCCTTGCACACAGGCGAATTCGGACTCGGGACGCTAGCCTTTCGATCGCCTGAGCAAATTGCGGGACACGCCGCCTGGGCTTAGGCTATTCGTGTGAGACGCGATTCTGCGGACGGGGCCGCCTGATGTCTGAGCCGAACCAGGAACCGACGATGGAGGAGATCCTCGCCTCCATCCGGCGGATCATCTCCGAAGACGACGCCCCGGCGGAGGCGGCCGAACCTGAAGCGCACGCCGCTCCGGAACCGGCGCCAGCTCCCGCCCCTGAGCCCGAACCCGAACCCGAACCGATCGCCTTCGCCCCCGAGCCTCCGCCGCCGGAGCCGGAACCCGCTCCCGAGCCGCCCCCGGCCCCCATGGCCGTGGCGGAAGATGATGATGTGCTCGAACTCACCGACCGCGTGCGCGAACCGGCCGAGACCCACGGCGACATCGACGTCTATGCGCGCGAGGAGCCCAAGCCCGCTCCTGAGCCGGTCTGGCGTGCGCCGCCGCGGGTCGAGGAAGAGTCCCTGGTCGGGTCCCTTGCCGCCGACACGGCCGCCTCGGCGTTCGGACGGCTGGCATCCACGGTCTCCATGCCGGCCGAGGGCCGCACCCTGGAGGACGTGGTGCGCGAGCTTCTGCGCCCGATGCTCAAGGCCTGGCTCGACGACCACCTGCCCGAGATCGTCCAGGCCCGCGTCGACGCCGAGGTCGAGCGTATCGCCCGCACCCGCGGCCGCTAACCCATTCCCTCTCCGCTCATCCCGGCCCCCGGGTCCGGCCACAGGCCGGCCCGAGGACAGGCTACGGCCGGGACCCAGGACAGGTTGGCGCCGTGTTAGACCCAAATCGCACGAGGCCGCCATGTCTCGTTCGCGAGGTTCGTGAGGTTCGTGGTTCGAACTTCTTGGGGCGAGTAGGTGCTTACGGTGCTGCAAGGAAAACCACGAACCCCACGAACCTCACGAACGCGCGCGCCGAGCCGTGCTAGCGACTGAGACTCGGCTCTGACCTGTCCTGGGTCCCGGCCTTCGCCGGGATGAGCGGATGGAAGAGGTCTTTGCAGTCTGCCTCGACCTGTGAGAGAGGCCGTAGCCTCATGTTGGACAAGACCTTCGATCCCAAGACCGCCGAGCCGCGGATCTACCAGCGCTGGGAGGATTCCGGCGCCTTCGCTCCGACGGACGATCCGTCAGCCGAGCCGTTCTGCATCGTCATCCCGCCGCCGAACGTCACCGGCTCGTTGCACATCGGCCATGCGCTGAACAACACCCTCCAGGACGTGCTGACCCGCTTCGAGCGCATGCGCGGGAAGGCCGCCCTGTGGCTGCCCGGAACCGACCATGCCGGCATCGCCACCCAGATGGTGGTCGAGCGCCAGCTGGCCGAGCAGGGCAACGTCGGCCGGCGCGAACTCGGCCGCGAGGCCTTCGTCGCGAAGGTCTGGGAGTGGAAGGCGCACTCGGGCGGCGCCATCGTGCGCCAGCTGCGGCGGCTGGGCGCCTCGTGCGACTGGCGCCACGAGCGCTTCACCCTCGACGAGGGACTCTCGGCCGCCGTCCGCAAGGTGTTCGTCACCCTGTTCAAGCAGGGGCTGATCTATCGCGACAAGCGCCTGGTGAACTGGGATCCCGAGCTGCAGACGGCGATCTCGGACCTGGAGGTCGAGCAGCGCGAGGTCGACGGGCACTTCTGGAACCTGGCCTATCCGCTGGCGGACGGATCGGGCGAGATCGTAGTGGCCACGACGCGGCCTGAGACCATGCTCGGCGACACCGCCGTGGCCGTGCATCCGACCGACGAGCGCTACAAGGACCTGGTCGGCAGGATGGTGGCCCATCCGATCACCGGCCGGCTGATCCCGATCGTCGCCGACGACTATGCCGACCCCGAGAAGGGCTCAGGCGCGGTGAAGATCACCCCGGCGCATGATTTCAACGACTTCAAAGTCGGCCAGCGGCATGGGCTGGAGCTGATCAACATCCTCGACGACAGGGCCCGCATCCTGGCCCAGCCGGAGCATTGGCGGCGGGACGGGGAGGGCGCCTATGTCCGAGAAGCCAGCGCCGAGCAGACCCCGCTGAAGCTCGGCGGGTCGGACCGGTTCCATGCCCGCGCCCTCATCGTCGCGGAATTCGAGCGGCTGGAGCTGCTGCGCGGCATCGAGAAGACCCGCCACGTCGTGCCGCACGGCGACCGCTCGGGCGTGGTGGTCGAGCCGTTCCTGACCGACCAGTGGTACGTCGACGCCAAGACCCTGGCGCAGCCCGCGATCAAGGCGGTGGAGCAGGGCGCCACGGTCTTCATCCCCAAGAACTGGGAGAAGACCTATTTCGAGTGGCTGAGGAACATCGAGCCCTGGTGCATCTCCCGCCAGCTCTGGTGGGGCCATCGCATCCCCGCCTGGTACGGGCCGGACGGCGAGATCTTCGTCGAGAGCTCGGAAGCGGAGGCCAAGGTGGCCGCCGCCGCGCGCTATGGCGAGCCCGTGGAGCTGCGCCAGGACGAGGACGTGCTCGACACGTGGTTCTCCTCGGCGCTCTGGCCCTTCTCGACCCTCGGCTGGCCGGGCCAAACGCCGGACCTGAAGCGGTTCTATCCGACCTCGATCCTGGTCACCGGCTTCGACATCATCTTCTTCTGGGTGGCCCGGATGATGATGATGGGCCTGCA
>CAZTMF010000253.1:0-5239 GCA_964614675.1 uncultured Caulobacteraceae bacterium
AGGTTCTCGCGCAGGGTCTTGCCGGTGACGGTCATGACGTCGCCGTGGATCAGGCCGGCGTCGAGCAGGGTCCTGAGCAGCATGGGCACCCCGCCAGCCTCGCCCATGTGTTTGGCGGCGTAGCGGCCGCCCGGCATCAGGTCGGCGATATAGGGCGTGCGGGCCGCGATCTGGGCCACGTCCCGCAGGGTGAACTCGATCCCCGCCTCGTGGGCCATGGCCGGCAGGTGCAGGGCCCCGTTGGTCGACCCCCCGGTGGCGGCCACCACCACGGCGGCGTTCTCGAAGGCCTCGCGGGTGCAGATGTCGCGCGGACGGAGGTTCTGCGCGATCAGCCGCACCACCGCCTCGCCCGAGGCGCGGGCATAGGCGTCACGGCTCAGATAGGGCGCCGGCAGGGCCGCCGACAGCGGCAAAGCGAGGCCGATGGCCTCCGACACGCAGGCCATGGTGTTGGCCGTGTACTGACCCCCGCAGGCGCCGTCGCCCGGGCAGGCGTGCTGCTCGAGATCGCACAGGTCCTCGAGCGACATATTCCCGGCCGAGTGCTTGCCCACGCCCTCGAAGACGTCCTGGACCGTCACTTCGCGCCCGCGCCATTCGCCGGGCAGGATCGAGCCGCCGTAGAGGAACACCGACGGCACGTTCAGGCGCAGCATCGCCATCATCATGCCCGGCAGCGACTTGTCGCAGCCCGCAACGCCCACCAGGGCGTCGTAGCTGTGTCCGCGCATGGTCAGCTCGACGGAGTCGGCGATCACCTCGCGGCTGACCAGGGACGAGCGCATGCCCTCGTGGCCCATGGCGATTCCGTCGGTGACGGTGATGGTGCAGAACTCGCGCGGCGTGGCGCCGGCGGCCTTGACCCCCTCGGCCACGGCGGTCGCCTGGCGCATCAGGGTGGTGTTGCAGGGCGCCGCCTGGTTCCAGCACGAGGCCACGCCCACGAAGGGCTGGTTGATCTCGCGGGTGCCGAGCCCCATCGCATAGTAGTACGAGCGGTGCGGCGCGCGGGACGGGCCTTCGGTGACGTGGCGGCTGGGCAGACGGGACTTGTCCCAGCGGCCGTCGGGGGTCTTGGTCATGACTGCTCCTTGCGGGCGGTCTCTATCCGGTCGGAGGCCCGCTTGTGAAGACCGGCGCTCTCCTGGTTCGCCGCGCCTGAGTGGCCCCGTCAATTTGATGCCCTCCGCCTCCAGAAAAACCCTGACTTGACCAAGATATCTGCGCAGCTTTGCCGTGTAATTGTCACGCTTGAGTGAACCGAATTCGACCGCTGTTCTGAAACCATGCGGCATCTATGCAGTTAAGGGACTGGCGAGGGGGTCGAGCAATGGCGACCAAAGGAGTTCAGTTATGGCCCAAGCACGATCCAAGCGAGGCTTCGCGGCAATGGACCGGAACAAGCAGCGCGAAATCGCGAGCAAGGGCGGCCAGAGCGTGCCGAGCGAGAAGCGCAGCTTCTCCAAGGACCCCGAGCTGGCGGCCGAAGCGGGCCGAAAGGGCGGGCAGAGTGTCGCTCCACAGGCGCGCAGTTTCTCTCAGAACCGGGCCCTGGCGGCCCAGGCCGGCCGAAAGGGCGGCGAGGCCCGCGGCGCCCGCGCCGAGCGCCCCGGCCCGGAAGGCGTCCGTCGCGCCAGCTGAGCGGCGGACGTCACGACAAACGGCGGGGCATCCGGGCCCTCTCGCGCCATAGGCTAGAGCGCTGCGTCGATCGCTCGGCGCAGCGCTGGATCGGACGGCTCGGTGCGTGAACCGAACCCGCCGATCAGTCTACCGTCCTTGCCGACCAGGATCTTGTGGAAGTTCCACTTGGGCTCGGCCTCGGCGCCCAGCTCGACCTTGGCCCATTGGTAGAACGGGTGGGCCCCAGCCCCCGTGACTGGGACCTTCGCAGTCATCGGGAAATCCACGCCGAAATTGGTGGTGCAGAAGTTCTGGATCTCGTCTTCGGTCCCGGGCTCCTGGGCGCCGAAGTCGTTGGACGGCACGCCCAGCACCACCAGCCCCTTGTCCTTGTAGTCGGACCAGAGGCTTTCCAGCCCCTCGTACTGGGGGGTCAACCCGCAGCGGGAGGCGGTGTTCACCACCAGAACCGCCTTGCCGTCGAATTCCTTCATCGGCAGCGGCTTGCCGTCGATCGAGGTGAAGTCGAAATCGTGAGCGGATTGGGGCATGTGGAGCGTCCTGGTCTGGGCTCCCGAATTCCTATTCCCACGCCCGCCCGTGGGAAAGCGGGCTTAGGCCTCAGCCGCCTCGATCAGGCGTTCGCAGACGTATTCAGCCTGATCGTCGGTGAGATAGGGGTGCATCGGCAGGGACAGCACCCGGCCGGCCAGACGCTCGCTCTCGGGAAAGGCCTGGCCCTCGGCATAGGTCCGGAAGGCGGCCATCTGGGGCAAGGGCTGGGAATAGTAGATCGCCGTCGGCACGCCGTCGGCCTTCAGCCTGGCCTGGACCTCGTCCCGGCGGCCCAGGGCGATGGTGTAGAGGCCATAGCCGCTCTCGCAGCCTTGGCCGAAGCGCTGCGGATCGACGTGGTTGGCCAGGCGCCGGTCGTAGATGGCGGCGATTTCGCGCCGGCGGCCGAGCTCCTGCTCGAACAGCTTCAGCTTCTCGACCACCACCGCACACTGCAGGCTGTCCAGCCGACCGTTGAAGCCGACCCGGACGCTCTCCTTGCGGCCGGAATCGGTGCCATGCCAGCGCACCTGCTCAGAAGCTTCGTAGAGCTCCGGATCGCGGAACAGCACCGCCCCGCCGTCGCCATAGCCGCCGAGCGCCTTGGCTGGGAAGAAGCTGGTGGCCGTCACCGGCGCGATGTTCCCGGCCCAGCGGCCGTTCCAGCGCGAGCCGAAGGACTGGGCCGCGTCGGCCAGCACCTTCAGGCCGTGCGCCTCGGCGACGGCGAAGATCGCCTCGTAGTCGGCGGGTATGCCGAACAGATCCACCGCGATGACCAGCCGGGGCGTGAGCCCACGCGCCTTGGCCTCGGCGACGCGGCGGTCCAGGTCGTCCGGGTCGAGGTTGAAGTCGCGGGCCCGGACGTCGACGAACACCGGCGTGGCGCCTGCCAGGATGACCGCGCTGGCGGTGGCGTTGTAGGTGAAGGCCGGCAGGAAGACCGCATCGGTCCGCTGCAGATCCACCGCCATCATCGGGATCATCAGAGCGTCGGTGCCGCTGGCCGCGGCCAAGGCCTTGGCCGCGCCTGTGAAGGCGCAGAGCTCAGCCTCCAGTTCGGCCACCTCCGGGCCGGCAATGTAGGCGCCGTGGTCGAGCACCGCCTTGAATCGGGCCTCGACCCGGTCGCGGATACGCGCCTGCTGGGCCTTCAGGTCGATGAAGGCGATCGGCTCGGGAGGGACGGTCATGGAGCGGAGGTCAGCCCCGCACCAAGCGAAGCTTCGGCCGTGCGGCCGCCTTGCGATCGACCTCTAGCGCCACATCCAGCGCCCGCGCGGCTTCTTCGCCGGTGACCAGGGGCCGGGCCGCCTGGCCCCGCACCGCCGCGACAAAAGCGGAGACGCTGGCGCCCAGGGGATCGCGGCCATCGGCGCTCTCGGCGAAATTGCGGTCGAGACCGAACGGCGTCCGGTCCACGAAGCGCCGGGACAGGAAGTCGATCTCCAGCTCGCCGGAGGGAAACTCCAGCCGCATGGTCCGCTCGCGCCGCTCGGCGATCCGCGAAGCTTCCAGACGCGCGGTCATGCCGCCGGCGAACACCAGCTCGGCCCGGGCCTCGTCGGCCAAGGGACCTTCGATGATCCGGCCGTTGGCCGAAACCTCGGACGGGGCGCCGTCCGCGAGGGTCAGGGCCAAGTCGATGTCATGGATCATCAGGTCGAGCACGCAGGAGACATCGGTGTTGCGGCCCGTGAAGGTCCCCCGTCGCACCGCCTCGATGCGCGTCGGGCGCTCGGGCAGGTCCAGGAGGCCGATGGCGCGGAACACCGCCCGCTCCTGGTGGCCGCAGGCCAGCACCGCGCCGGACGCCTCGGCCGCGGCGACCAGGGCTCTGGCCTCCTCGGCGTCGTTGGCCAGGGGCTTTTCGACATAGACGTGCCGGCCCTTGGCCAGGGCCGCCAGGGCCAGGCGGGCATGGCTCGATGCCGGCGTGGCCACCGTTACCAGATCGACCGCGTCCAGGAAGACGTCCAGATCGTCGAAGACGGCCGCGCCCGTCGGGCCGGCCAGGGCCTCGGCCCGCTCCTCGTGCGGATCGAGCACCGCCATCAGCTTGACGCCCGGCAGGCTCGCGTACTTGCGCGCGTGGTGGCCGCCGAACACGCCGGCGCCGATGACGCCCGCTCGCAGGGGACGGGGCATTGGGACTCCTACTTCTCGCAAGTGCGTAATCGTCTGACCCGCGTGTCCAGGCAAGGCTTGGACCCTTCACATCGTGTCGCCGTTTGTTGCCGCTCCCCTCGCCCTCTGGCTTCGGCTACAAGGACGCGCCCTGGTGAGGAGCCGGTCTTGCCCCGCTTGTTCGACGCCTATGTGATCGTGCGCTGGAGCGCCGCCTCGAAGGCGTCGGCGGCGGGCGCGGATTCCGTGCTGATCGGGCTGGTGAGGCGCGACGTGCGCTTCCGCAACGCCTATTCAAGCCAGTCGGCGGCCACCCGCGCCGAGGGCGAGAAGAAGCTCTCGGCCCTACTGGAGGAAATCACCAGGCGGGGCGAGAAGGTCTTGCTGGGCCTCGACTTCCCTCTGGGCTTCCCGCGCGGCCTGGCGGCCGGGCTGAAACTGCAGGGCGAGCCCTGGCAGGCGGTCTGGAACCAGCTCGACCGGATGGTCAAGGACAAGACGGACAACACCAACAACCGCTTTGGCGTGGGCGCGGAGATCAACCGGCGCCTGACCGGCGGGCCATTCCCCTTCTGGGGCTGCCCGCCCCGGGACGCCCTGACCACCCTGCAGCCCAAGCGCACGCGCGAGCATGAGGCGGGCGACCTGCCCGAGCTGCGCGCCACGGACTCCCGGGTGAAGGGCGCGCCCTCGATCTGGAAGCTCTATTACAACGGCTCGATCGGCGGGCAGGCGATCCTGGGCGTCCCCATGGTGCGCAGGATCAAGCAGGCCTACGGCGATCAATTGCGGGTCTGGCCGTTCGAGACCGGCTGGGGCCCTCCGGACATGGATGGCGTGCGCATCGTGGCGGCGGAGGTGTTCACCGGGGGCGCCGAGACCAAGCCCGCGGCCGGCGAGAGCAAGGACCAGACCGAGATCCGCGCCTACG
>CAZTMF010000254.1:0-5212 GCA_964614675.1 uncultured Caulobacteraceae bacterium
TGTTCGTCATGACCCTGGGCGTGGCGGCCTGCTTCTTCCGCGAGGACACCGGCGCGTTCGCCTTCGCACCCTTGAGCACCCGTCTGGGCGGCGAGGCGCTGTTCAAGCGCCACCGCATGCGCACGACCAGCGTGGCCGAGAACGTCGAGAACATCACCTCGGTCATCGCCGCGGTCCGGCGCATGGCCGAACAGCCGCCCCGGATCGTATTGACCGTCTCGCCCGTGCCCCTCTCGGCCACAAACGAGCATGTCTCGGCCATCACCGCCGACGCCCTCTCCAAGTCGACCCTGCTGCTGGCCTGCGAGGCGGCCCTGAACGCCCATCCGGGTGATGGCGTCCTGTACTGGCCGAGCTTCGAGATGGTCCGCTGGCTGGGCGCCCATTACGGCCCCGACCATCCCGCCTACGCCGGCGACGACGACAACACCCGCCACGTCTCGGACTGGCTGGTGGACATGATCATCGACCTGTTCCTGCAGGAGCACTCGGTCCCATGAGCATCAAGGGCCTCGACGGCAAGGCGGCGGTGATCACGGGCGCGGCCTCCGGCATCGGCCTCGCCCTGGGCCGGGCCTGCGCGGCCGAGGGGATGCGGCTGGTGCTGGCCGATTGCGAGAAGGAGCCGCTGGAGCGGGCGGCGGCTGAGCTCGGCGCCGTGGCGGCGCCGGCGGACGTGCGCGATCACGCCAGCCTGCGGGCCCTGGCGCAGACGGCCGAGACGCATCTTGGCGCGGTGGACCTGCTCTGCGCCAACGCCGGGGTCTCGCGCATGGCCGCCATCGAGCGGCTGACCGCCGAGGACTGGCGCTGGCTGTTCGACGTCAATGTGTTCGGGGTGGTGGAGACCGTGCGGAGCTTCCTGCCGCTGCTGAAGGCCAATCCCTCCGGCGGCCACATCGTGATCACCGCCTCGCTCTCCAGCCTCTATCCCACCCGCTCACAGGGGGCCTACGCCGCGACCAAGGCGGCGATCGCGATGTATGGCGAGACCCTGGCGCTGGAGCTCGCGGCCGAGGGCGGCAAGATCGGCGTCAGCCTGGTCTGCCCGGGGCCGGTCAGGACCAATATCGGGACCAGTGTCCGCAACCGCGGCGGCGGCTACCCTGTCGCCCAGCCGTCCGCCCCGCCCGACATCCATGAGCAGGCCTTCCGCGCCGCGGTCGAGGATCGCGACTGGTCCTCGCCCGAGGACATCGCCCGCGCGGCCCTGGAGGCGGTGCGCCAGGGCGAGCTTTGGGCGATCACCCATCCGCACATGATGCCGGCCGTGCGCGCACGCCATCGCGCCATCGAGGCCGCCGCCGAAAAGGCGGAACACCAAGCCTCGCCAGAGCGTTGACGGGCGGGGAAGCGCTGACGCTGCCCCTTGGTTGGGTTTCGGGAGACGATGCGATGGACGAGCAACTGCAGCAGCAGGTCAATGGCGGCGTCAACCAGGGCGTGGGCCGGGTCAAGGAAGCCGCGGGCGCCTTGCTGGGCGACCTGAAGATCGAGGCGCAAGGCCGGGCCCAGCAACTGCGCGGCCAAGCCGAAAGCCTCTATGGCGACACCCTTGAACGCCTGAACACCGTCACCTCCGAGCGGCCGGCCGTGGCCCTCGGCACGGCGCTTGGCATCGGCGTCATCATCGGGATCCTGCTGGCCCGCTGATCGCCGTCAGTGGCGGCGGGTCCTTCGCGCCGGCGCCTTGTGCGCGGGCGCGGCCGGCGCCGCGGCCCCCTTGGGGCATGGATAGGCGTCGATCCCCCCGCCGATGATCACCGTCGGCGCGGGAAACGTCCGGCGTTCGGGATGGGCGGCCACCTGCACCCGCAGGACGGCGACCAGGTCCTGGGCGCCCATGTTGTCGCCGGGACAGAACAGCGGCGTCATGACGCCGCCGTTGTCGGCCGCGTGGACGATCTCCGCGGTCTGGATCGTGGCGTGGACATAGGCGTCGCAGGCGGCCTTTGACGCCGCGGCGCCGTCTGCGCAGGCGTCGAACAGGTCCTGGACCGTATGGATCCCGCTCGGCGGCGCCACTTCCGCGGGGCGCGCGAACGTGACTGGCGCGAAGGTCAGGGCGACGCCGGCGAACAGCCGCAGCAGCAGGCGTTTGGCCAAATCGAGATCTCCTGGTGTCGTTCCCGTTGATGGTGGCGCCGCCCCGCCCCCTCTGGCTATTAAAGCGGGCATGGTCGAACGACGCAAAGACGCGGCGAAACGCGGCGGCTTGATGGCGGCCCTGGCCCTCGCTGTGCTCCCTTTCACGTTCGCCGGCTGCGGCGTGTCCGCGCGCGCCGGGCCGGAAGGTCCGTCCCAGGGGCCGCTGCGCGTCGGCTTCTACGACGCCTGGGATCAGAGCGATCTGCCCGCCTTGCCGCGTCAGCTGGCCGGGCTCGACGTCTTCTCGCCGCGCTGGCTGACCATCCGGGGCGCCCAGGGCCAGGTGGTGGTCGAGCCGGATTCGGGCGCGGAGCCCCTGGCCGCCCGCGCCGCCCCGCGGCTGAAGGTGATGCCGCTGGTCTCCAACGCCCACGACGACGTCTGGGACCAGCCGGCCGCCGATGCGGTCATCCTCGACGCCTCTGTGCGGAGGGCCTTTCTGGACCAGCTGGTCAAGATCGCCGACGCCCATGGCTACGCCGGCTATGTGCTGGATCTCGAGAACCTGTCGCCCCGCGCCATGGCCGGCTATCCGGCCCTCCTGGCGGCGGCGCGCGCGGCCTTGAACCCATCCGGCCGCGAGGCCTGGGCCACCGTGGCGCCAGGGCCCGACGAGCCCCTGAAGGCCCTGGCGGCCGCCGGCGATGCGGCCGTGCTGATGGCCTACGACGAATGCTGGGCGACCTCGAACGCCGGCCCGGTCGCCGGGGCCGACTGGCTACGGCGGCTGCTGGCCGACCGCCTGGCCGGCGTCGATCCCCGCCACGTCGTGGTCGCCCTGGCGGCCTATGGCTACGACTGGCCGGAGGGGGCGCCGGGCGCGCCGATCGGCGCGGCGGCGGCGATGCGGCTTGCCGGGCGGCTGAAGATCCCCGTCCAGCGTGACCCGGCCTCCCGCAATGCCCATTTCGCCTATTCCGCCGCGGACGGACGCCAACACCAGGTGTGGTTCGTGGATGCGCCCGCCTTCGCCGCCGGCCGCGATGCGGCAGCGCCCTGGCGACCTAGAGGATATGCGCTGTGGCGCCTCGGGTTGGAGGATCCGGCGCTCTGGAGCCTGCCGCGCGCGGCGCCGGCGAAGCCGACCGGGCCGGTCACCGGCCCCGCGCCGCACCCCTGCAATCCGTTGAAGCCGCCGCCCGGCTAGCGTCCCCCCCGCGTTAGGTCTGGTCCAGCTTCAACTCGCCGACCCGCCGCTCGTCGTCCCAGATCTCCACCGACCGGTAATGAGGCGAGCGCTCCAGGTACTGCCGCGCATAGACGCGCACGCCCTCGTCGTCGCGCATGTCGACTGTAAGCAGGGTCGGCACGGCATAACGGCCGTCATGCACATAGAGCGTATAGGTCGTCACGGACACTCCGAAGGTCGAGGTCGGCAGGCGCCGACGTCGGCGCAAAGGGACCGACAGGACGAACATAGAGGCAGCCAAGCTTAGCCGCTACGACAATTCACGGTCTGTCGTGAAGTCGACTTTTGACGCCAAGGTAAAGCTCAAGTTATCGATGTCTTTCCAGGCCCTGAACGCTTGGGTCCGGCGCCGCACCGCTCAGTAGAGCTCCTGGCCCTGACGCGGCGCGGCGCCGGCCCGCGAGGTCATGCCTGAGGCGGCGGCGTCATCGGCGACTTGCGCGTCTGCGTCCGGCGCGTCCGTGGCCGGCGCGCCTGGGGCCGCGCTTCGGGGTCCAGCGGCCTTGGGGGCGGCTGGGGTGGCTCCCGATGTGGCGGAATGGGCGCTGGCGGCTCCAGCGCTGGCCAGGGCGCTGACGCCGGACGCGGGGGACGCGATGGGAAGGGCCGCTTGCACCTGGGTGGACGCGACGTCCCCGGCCGACCGCTGCGAAGGGCCGGCAAGCGGCGGGCTGGCCGGAGCCGCGGGGGGCGCATAGCGGATCACCGGGACCGGCGGCGGCTGGGCCGGGGCCCCGGCCAGGGGCCGCGTGATGGCGCTGATGTCCGCGTGCAGCAGGGCGAAGACCGCCAGGCTCGCGCCCAGCAGGAAACCGAGCAGGATCCAGCCCAGGGAGTCGAAGCCTCCGGCCTGTCTGGCGAGGGCGAGGCGACGGGGCACCGTCAGGCCCGCCCGCTATGATCAAGGCTGTCCACATTGGCACGATACGCCGTGCGCGGCCTTGCCGGAAGGCCGCAGACTCCCCAGTCGGGTAGGGGGAAGGCTCTAAGGCGTCGGTGGCGCGGCTTCCTTGGACACCATCTCGCGCGAGCAGGTCTCGCAGAGGCCCGTGTCGTAAAAAGCGTCGCGGTAGTCCAGGCTGGGGACCTCGGAGCAGACCAGGCACAGTATGCCCTGGCGCAGAGCGGTCTGCCGCCACGTCCACTGCAGGTCATGCGAACTTACAGGGGCGCCGGTCATTCGCGCTCTCCTACCCCTTGAGCAAACGAAGAGGTGGGGCAAAAGCGCCGCCGGCCCAAATCACGATTTCGGCAAAGTCTGTGAGGCGCTCACCCGCCCGGCCGGGTGCGCGAGGTCATCCCGGCGGCGGCCGCGTCCTCCCGCGTCTGCTGGTCGGCCGCGGGGGGCGACGATGCAGGGCCCGAGGCATAGGCCGGTGCGCCGGAGGCGGGCGTGGGAGACGGCGTCGCGGCAGGCGAAGCGGCGCTGGCGTAGGGCGCATCGGGCGCGTGATAGGTGACCACCGGCGCGGCCGGCGGCGCCATGGCGGGAATGGCGACGCGGGTCGGCTGCGGCCGTGTGGCGAAGATGATGATGGCCAGGGTGGCGCCCACCCCGGCGACAAATCCGACGATGAACCAACCGGCCCCGCCGCCGCTGCGACTAGCCATGAACCTGAAACTCCTCTGGACTCACGTCCCCTGCCACTGGCGCACGGGACCCACGTCCAGATGCACGAAACGGGCCGGATAGTAGCCGACGCCGCCGCGGCCCAGGCTCAGGGCCGCCTGCCGGATGTGCTCGAGCTCGACATCCTCCAGCACGATGTCGATCGCCTTGCCTTCCATGTGGAAGCTGTGCTGCGCCACCTCGGCGCTCTGCTCGCGCAGCATGGCGTTGGTCCTGGGCGAGCGGTAGCCCGAGATCACCTGGAA
>CAZTMF010000255.1:0-5197 GCA_964614675.1 uncultured Caulobacteraceae bacterium
TCCACGAGCCGACCGGCTCGATGGTGGTCGACATCGGCGGCGGCACCACCGAGGTGGCCGTGCTGTCGCTGTCTGGGATCGTCTATTCGCGCTCGGTCCGCGTCGGCGGCGACAAGATGGACGAGGCGATCATCTCCTACATGCGCCGCAACCATAACCTCCTGATCGGCGAGACCACCGCCGAGCGGATCAAGAAGGAGATCGGCACCGCCCGCGCGCCGGCCGACGGCGAGGGCCTGTCGATCGAGGTCAAGGGCCGCGACCTGATGCAGGGCGTGCCGCGCGAGGTTCGCATCTCCGAGAAGCAGGCGTCCGACGCCCTGGCCGAGCCGGTGGCCCAGATCATCGACGCGGTGAAGGTGGCGCTGGAATCGACGCCGCCGGAACTGGCCTCCGACATCGCCGACAAGGGCATCATGCTGACCGGCGGCGGGGCGCTGCTGCGCGGCCTGGACATCGAGATCCGCGACCACACCGGCCTGCCGGTGACCGTGGCCGACGATCCCCTGTCCTGCGTGGCCCTGGGCTGCGGCAAGGTGCTCGAACATCCCAAGTGGATGAAGGGCGTCCTCGAATCGTCCATCGTGTAGTCGCCGTTTGGGCGCCGTTGACGGTTAGTCCCGTATCAACGGCGTCGAATGCGACGATCCGGCGCGCAAGCCTAGCCTTACGCGTCACGATATCTAGCGCGCCGGGTGTCGTGGGCTTGCTGATGCGCGGGCGGGGAACTGGGTGTCTTTTCGAGACGGACCTTTCAACGACCTGAAGGTGCCGCTGACCTGGACGGCGGCCGTGGCGGTCGTCGTCGCGGTCGTGGTCGGGATCGCGCTGCTGCTGTCCGATCGCCGCGAGACGCTGCAGACCGCCGCCTATGGCGTGGGCCGCAAGATGTTCGACGTGGCCGACAAGCCCGTTGCGGGCGTCCTCTCGGCCCCCTCGCGCTGGACCCGCATCGCCTCCGAATATGTCGGGGACTACCTGTTCGCCGCCGCCGAGAACCACAAGCTCCGCCAGCAGGTGGCCGAGCTGAAGCAGTGGCGCGACCTCGCGGTCGCCCTGCAGGACACCAACCGCCGCTACCAAGCGGTGCTGGGCCTGAAGACCGAGCCGCCGATCCCCATGGTCACCGGCCGGGTGGTGCTGGATTCCCGCGGCCCCTTCGCCAACACCCGCCTGGCCGACGTGGGCGCAGAGAAGGGCGTCAGGGTCGGCAATCCGGTGATGAGCGACCGCGGTCTGGTGGGTCGGGTGGTGGGCACGTCCAATGGCGCCAGCCGCGTGCTGCTCCTGACCGACGTCGCCAGCCGCACGCCGGTGCTGGTCGCCCGCACCGACGCCCGGGCCATATTGCTGGGCGACGGGGGCTCCAATCCCCGGCTCGGCTATCTGCGCGGCCAGGACCCGGTGCATGACGGCGACCGGATCCTGACCTCCGGCGATGGCGGCGTCTTCCCGCGCGGCCTGCCCGTGGGCGTGGCCGCCAAGGGCCTGGACGGCCAGTGGCGCGTGCGCCTGGACGCCGATCTCACGGCGATCGACTTCATCCGCGTCCTGGAGTTCCAGGACTTCACCGCCTCCGTGAACGAAACCCAGCTGGAGAAGTCGGCCCTGCCGCCCTTGCCGCCCGGCACGGTGGTCCAGCCGCCGCCATCGAGCTCGAGCCCGGCAAGCTCGGTTCCGGCCAGCTCCGCGCCCATGCCCGAAGCGGCCAAGGGCAAGACCAAGCCCGCCAAGCCCAAGGGAGGCGGCTTCGCGGCCAAGCTCGCGTCGCTATTCCCAGGCTCCAAGCCGAAGCCGGCGGCCGCCAAGCCTGCTCCGATCGCCGCGGCTCCCTCGGCGGCGCCGGCCTCCTCGGCCCCGGCCAAGCCTTCGGTCCCGGCGACCTCTGCGCCCGCCAAGGTCGCGGCCAAGCGCGCGACCGCGCATCCTCCCAAGCCCCCACGCCCGGACGCGGAGCCGCCCCTGTGAGCCTCAGCGACAGCCGGCCGCTGGACCCCTGGCGCTGGATCGGCGTTCCGACCCTGCTGTGCATCGGCGCCTCGATCCTGTTCGCCATCCCGGTCCGGATACATGGCTACCAGCTGCCCGAGCCGATCTTCCCGCTGGTCCCGGCCTTCGCCTGGGCGATGATCCGGCCCTCGATCCTCGCGCCCTTCATGCTGTTCGGCATGGGCCTGTTCCTGGACCTGCTCTGGTACACACCGACCGGCTTCTGGGGCGTGTCGATCCTGCTCGGCTACGCCCTGGTGATGTTCTTCCGCTCGATGATGACGGGCCAGAGCCGTGTGGTGCTGTGGAGCTGGTTCGCGGCCATGGTCCTCCTGGCCATGATGACCGGCTACGTCATCACCATCCTGGACACGGGCCGCCCGCCCAGCGTGATGGCCACCTTCTGGCAGTTCCTGCCGACGATCCTCTTGTTTCCTTTCGCCCATAGGCTCATCGACAGGTTCGACGACGCCGACGTCCGCTTCCGATGAACAACGAACCGACCATCTTCTTCGAGGAGGTCAACGCCCGGCAGGGTCAGTTCCACCGCCGGGTCTTCCTGATGGGCGGCGTCGCCGGCGTGGGCCTCCTGGCCCTGACCGGGAGGTTGATGCAGCTGCAGCTGGTGGAGTCGGGCCGCTATCAGAACCTGTCGGCGGCCAATCAGTACAATTTCCGCATCATCCCGCCGCCGCGGGGGCGCATCGTCGACCGCTACGGCGTCGAGCTGGCTGGCAACCGGCCGAACTTCCGCCTGCTGATCGCGCGCGACGAGCTCTCCGATCCCAACGCGACGCTCGACATGGTCGCCCAGTTGGTGCCGATCGACGACACCAGGCGCAGGCAGGTGCTCCGCGACCTGGTGAACTCGCCGCGCTTCGTGCCCGTGTCGGTGGCCGACGACCTGACCTGGGAGGAGTTCGCCCGGGTCAACGTCCGCACGCCCGAGCTGCCGGGGGTCACCGCCGACATGGGGGAGGCCAGGGTCTATCCCTTCGGCGGCGCCTTCGCCCACGTGATCGGCTACGTCTCTCGTGTCTCTGCCGACGACATGAAGAAGGAGGGGGCCCAGCCCGATCCCGTGCTGCTGCATCCGGGCTTCCGCATCGGCAAGGCGGGAGTGGAAAAGGCGCTCGATCACGAGCTGCGCGGCAAGGCCGGGGGGCAGAAGGTCGAGGTGGACTCCCGCGGCCGAGTGGTGCGCAAGGACCCGCGCGGCGACATCTCGCCGGTCCCCGGCAAGGAAGTCGTTCTGTCGCTGGACGCCGACATTCAGAACCGCGCGCTCGAGGTGTTCAAGGATCAGTCCGGCGCGGCAGTGATGATGGATTGCCGTAGCGGTGACGTGCTCTGCATGCTGTCGGCCCCGAGCTTCGACGCCAACCAGTTCGTCAAGGGCATGCCGCGCGAGGAGTACATGGCCCTGGCCGGCTACGACCATAAGCCCCTGCTGAACAAGGCGATCTCAGCGACCTATCCGCCCGGCTCGACCTTCAAGACCATGGTGGCCCTGACCGCGCTGGAACACGGCGTCGACCCCAACCGCACCTATGTCTGCAACAAGGTCTGGAACTGGGGTGGCCGGCCCTGGCACTGCGACAAGGCCCACGGCGTGCAGAACATGCACAGCGCCATCGCCACCTCGTGCGACATCTTCTTCTACCAGACCGCCCTGGGGCTGGGCCCCGACCGGATCGCGGCGGTGGCGCGCAAGTTCGGCCTGGGCGAGGTCTTCGACATCGGCGTCTCGGGCCAGCACGCGGGCCTGGTGCCCGACACCGCCTACAAGCGCCGCACCTTCAAGAAGGACCCGGTGTGGCATCCCGGCGAGACGCCCAGCATGGGCATCGGCCAGGGCTACACCAACCTCAATCCGCTGCAGCTGTGCGTGCAGGCCTCGCGCCTCGCCAACGGCAAGAAGATGCTCAATCCGCGCCTGATCAAGTCGATCGGAGGGGTAGAGCAGCCGCCGGGCTCGGCTGCCGGAGACCTGCCCTTCCAGGCCCAGCACATCGACTTCGTCCGCGCCGCCATGGCCGACGTGGTCAAGTCCGGCACCGCGGCGGCCACCGCCCAGCTCGGCCTGGGACCCATCATGATGGCCGGCAAGACCGGCACGGCCCAGTCGCGCGGCTATGGTGGCGGCACCGGCGCTCACGGCGCACGGGGCGCGTGGGAGCTGCGCGACCACGCCTGGTTCATCGCCTTCGCTCCCTTCGACGACCCGCGCTACGCCTGCAGCGTACTGGTCGAGCACGGCGGTTTCGGCGCCGACGCCGCCGCCCCGATCGCTCGCGAGATGATGCGCGTGGCCCTGCTCAAGGACCCCGAGGTCCGCAAGCGGATCATCAACCCGCAGGAGCCGCCGCCGATCCCCAGCGAGCCCGCCGACGGCAGGGCCCCCGAGGGCGCAGGCGCCGTGCCCGACACGCCCAACGGCACCCCGACATGATCGCCAGCGCCCTGACCCGCCCCGGAGAACGCGACCGCTGGATCGTGAAGTTCGGCGAGATCGACTGGATGCTCTGCGGCATCCTGTGCCTGATCGCGGGCGCGGGCGGGTTGATGCTCTATTCGATCGACGGCTCGAAGTGGACGCCCTGGGCGGCCGACCACCTGATCCGCTACGGCATATTCTTCGTCATGATGATCGTCCTCGCCCTGGTGGACCTCAGGGTGTGGTTCGGCCTGGCCTATCCGCTCTACGCCTTCGGGCTCTTGATGCTGCTGGGGGTCGAGCTGGCCGGCGACATTTCGCTGGGGGCCAAGCGCTGGCTGGCGGTGGGATCGGCGAAATTCCAGCCTTCCGAGATCATGAAGATCGGCCTCGTCCTCGGCTTGGCGCGTTTCTACCACGCCGCCTCGGCGGACGACGCGCGACTATCGTGGAAGCTCCTGATCCCCCTGGCGATGATCGGCTTTCCGGCGGTGCTGGTGGCGCACCAGCCCGACCTCGGCACGGCGATCCTGCTCTCCGCCACGGGGCTTTCGGTGATGTTCATGGCCGGGCTCAGCCTGCGCCTCATCGCCGTGGGCCTGGTCGGGCTCGCCGCCGTGACGCCGGCGGCGTTCCTGTTCGTGCTGCACGACTATCAGCGCCAGAGGCTCACGACCTTCCTGCACCCCGAGACCGACCCATCGGGGGCCGGCTACCACACCCTGCAGGCCAAGATCGCCCTGGGCTCGGGCGGCCTCCTCGGCAAGGGCT
>CAZTMF010000256.1:0-5172 GCA_964614675.1 uncultured Caulobacteraceae bacterium
TTTGGCTATGAGATCCGGCCGTCCGCCGCCATCCGGTGACCGGCCGCAAGGCGCTTTACGTCACCCAGGCCTACTTCAAGCGCTTCGTCGGCTGGAGCGAAGAGGACAGCCGGGGCCTGCTCGACTACCTGCAGACCATTCCCCACCGGCTCCAGCTACAGTGCCGCATCCACTGGAAGCCCGAGACCTTCATCGTCTGGGACAACCGCTTCCTGCAGCATTGCGGAGTGCACGATTACGAGGGCGAGCGGCGCCACCTCGTCCGAACCACGGTCATCGGCGAGAAGCCGGTCTAGTCCTCGGGAGGGCAGGATTCGCGAACTCGGCGATCAGCGCTTCGAGCCGAACTTCGAGGGCCTCGCGGCCGCCCGGCATGGCGTCGACGCGGGAGAGGCGCTCGTCCGTCGCCGCCGCGAAACGGCCCATGACCTCGGCCAGCACCTCCTCGCCCCGCTGCGTCAGACGCACGAACAGCGCACGCCGATCGCTGGGATCGGCCAGCCGTTCCGCAAGCCCGACCGCCAGAAGGCGGTCGACCCGATAGGTGATGGTCGCGCGGGTCAGGTTGAGACGGTCGCTGAGTTCGGAGGGGCGCACCGACTTGGCGCCCTGGTCACGCTTGATGGCCATCATGAGCCGGATGTCGGAATCGTTCACGTCGAATTCCGCAGCGAGCTGGTCCAGGACGCGCCCGGCTATCAAATGCAGGCGGCGGATGTGCATGATGATGGAGAACCCGATCGGCTCGATGTCCGGCCGGATCGCGCGCCAGTCGCGCAGAAAGTCCGTCAGCGGCCCGTCGCGCTCTGGACTCTCTGCCTGCGCCAAAGTCGCGCCCTCCCTCATATCTGGCTCGGCCGGGGGCTAAAGTCACTGCGCGCGCATGCGAGTCAATCGCGCGAAAAGCGGCTGCAGGCCGAACTCGACCGCCTGAAGCGGCGGCGGGCCGGGTCGAGGCGGGAGGCCGAGCCAAACTCATCCGGACCGCGGCCAAGCGGCGGGCGTCTAGAGCACCCTGTAGACGTCGATCTCGACCGAGTCCGGCCATCGCATGCCGGCGCAGACGAAGGCGTTTTCGGCAAGCCACTGATGCGGGCCGGGCGCCACCTCGAACTGCGGCGCCGTGCGGAAATAGTAGCTGGATGGATCGACCATCTCGCCCGCGGCGAGCCTCGCCATGACCTCGGGGGGACCGCGTCGGACTCCGGGATTGATCACGCCGACCACCGTTCCGTCCTCGTGCTGCAAGGTATAGCGCGCATAGATCTGGGCGGCGCTATCCGCGAGCCGGATGGTCTGCCAGTCGGCCCCGCCGGGGAGCACTCGCCCCTTGAAGCGTGCGCCCTCGACCGTTCCCTCCAGTATCGGAATGATCCGTCGCCGGCGCTCCTCCCAGGTCCCCTGTTCGATCGGGGCCCCCAGGATCGCCCGGATGCTGAACTCGAACTCGAGGGAGGGGCGCGCCCTGGCGAGGCGCGCGCGTGCGTCCTGTTCCATCGTCTCGTTAGGCGCCGATTCCGGGGCGGCAAGAAGCGCCGTCGCGCCTCGCCATCGCGGCGCCACATCCTCTCCACAGCCCATTGCTCAGGTAGACCACCATGAATGTCTTCCATCGGATGCTTGGGGTCGCGCTGGTCTGGGCGGCGCTGGCCGGCTGCGCGTCGGCGGCGAGCCCATCCTTGCTCGGCGCAGGCTGCCAGGCCGGGAACGCCACCGACCCGACGACCCATCGCGGCTTCCTCCTCGACTATCCCTGCGACCTCAAGCCGGGGGAGAAGGTGGTGTTCATCCTGCTTCTGCACGGCGCGGGCTCGTCGGGCCAATGGGTTCGCCAATACTTCCCGGCAAGCACCTACAAGGAGAAGTATCGCCTGGTGGTGGCCACGCCCACGGCCGCGGGAGGCGGGCCCACGCCGGTTCGCATGTGGCTGGCCGACGCCGACGATCTTTACCTTCACGATATCAGCGAGATGGTCATAGGGGCGGTGGGCCGGCGGAACATCAAGGCGTTCTGGCTGGCCGGCCACTCCCAAGGCGGCCTGACGGTCAACCGCATCGTTTGCGACGACTATTTCAGAGGCAAGGTCGATGGCTGGCTCAGCCTGTCAGGCGGCCGCATCGGCTCGGCGCCGCTGAACCCGGAGTTCTTCAGAGGCTTGAGCCTCAAAGGCTTTCCGCCGGGCGCCGGGCCGCCTGGTGGTGCGCCCGGCGTCGCCGTGACACCGGCGTGCGACATGAACTTTGTCTTCGCCACCGGCGAGCACGAGATCACCTCATTGCCCCAGAGCTCGCCCTGGGCCGACAGATATGCCTGTGGTCCGAAGCGCCGGGAGGCGGATCTGGTGGACCACGAGCCGGGACTGGTCGACGCGGGCCCGAAGCCCGGACCGCCCAATCTGGCGCAGGGAACCACCGCGCGGCCGGGGACGGCCGAGGTGTTCGTCTATCCGAACTGCAGGGGCGGGCGGTTGGTGGCCGACGTGTTGCGTTTGGACAAGGGCCATACCGAGGGTCTTGAGCCGAAGGTCACCGAGAGGCTGGTTCGGTTCATCGTCGCCGCGCCCGGAGGCCGCCTTCAGGAGGCCGGGACGACGGCCGCCCGATGACCGAAGAGGAGCGCCTCGCCGCCTATATGAAGGCGTTCAATCACAGCGACTACGAGGCGCTGCGCGGCTTCTATTGCACCGACGTGCGCCTGGTCATCGGCAACGGCGTGGAACTGGTCGGACCGGACGCGATCATCGACTTCTATCGCGGCGTGAAGTCCAAGACCCAGCGCACGATCTCGGTGCTGCAGTGCGCCTCCAATGGACAGACGGTCGCCGCCGAGCTGGAATCGGAATTCCTGGCCCTGGAGGATTACCCCGATTTCTCCTCTGGCCCGATGAGCCGGGGCGATCGCCTCTACGTCAACAGCTTCGTCTTCTACGAACTGCGCGACGGCCGCTATGCCCGCATCCGCTCTGCGGTGTTCAAGCGGGTCTGGCGCCGCGCCGGCGCCGCTAAGGAGTCCGCGCCCAGGGAGCGGGGTTAGCGTCCTGGGCGGCTACGCCCCGCCGGGGAGGGACGGTCAGGCTCGCTCGGCGGTCCAGACGAACAGGGCCGGGCCTCCGGGCCGCGCTCCGGCGACGAGGGCCGTGCGATAGCCTTCCTCGCGCGCGCTCTCGGCCAACAGCAGGAAATCGGCATAGCGGGTCACGGCCACCACCTTGGTGGGACGCTGCTCGCGGAACAGGCGGCGGGCGAAGCGGACGCGGTCGCCGTCGACGGCCAGAGCGCCCGGGCGGCCGCGGACAAAGGCGCGGGCGGCAGGCTCCTCGGCCTCGAACACGGCCGCCTGAGCCGTCCCGATCCCGGGATTGCCGGCCAGGGCCCCGGTCGAGGCGGCGGCGGCGCACGCAGCGATCAGCACCGTACGGCGGTTGGCGTTCAGGTCCCGGCGCATCACTTGCCTCCGTGCGGGGCGGCCAGGTAGTCCGCGATCGCCTTCAGCTGATCATCGCCGACATCGCCGGGTGGGATCGGCGGCATGTTGCCGAGCCCGCGCCGGGCGTACTGGAAGACGTAGCCAGCGGTCAGGTTGGCGCGCTTCTCGAGCTCCGCGGGCTGGACACGGCGGGCGAGCAGCCCCGTGCCCATGCCGCCGGCTTCGTGGCACATGCCGCACTTGGCGTGGAACAGGGCGTGGCCGTCGAGCGCCGCCGGCTGGGCCGCGGCGGCGAGGGGGGCCGCCAGCACGGCGGCGGCGATGAGCATGACTCGGCTCATGTGCGGCGCCCCTTGCGGCGGGCGGAGCCCTTGGCGCGGGCCGGCGCCTTGGCGTGGGCGCTGGGCCAGATGCCGCTCTTGCCGGGGGCGATGACGCCGCCTGGATCCAGGGCGTCCTTGACCCTCTGGTTCAGCCGGAGCAGGGCGTGGTCGTTGAAGTCATAGGTGGCCGCCACGGTATCCATGTAGTCGAGGTGGGTCCGATACTCACAGTAGCCGCGCCCCCGGGCGTCGGCGATCAGCGACTTCAGGAAGGGGTCGACCCGCTTCATCATCGCCGGATCGTCGCGGTTGAACAGCACGGTGTTGACGTTGATCAGGTGCCGCTCCCCGAAGGCGAAGCTGGCCTGGTAGTCCATGCCGAACTGCTTGTAGCGGGCGTAGGTGGCGTGGAACTGGTCCAGCGCCAGCTTCCCCGACTGCGGCAACACCGGCGAGAAGCCGACATGTCCGCCGACGCCGCCATGCCAGTTGGCGCTCTGCAGGGGCGCGGTCATCGGCACCCCCATGTTGGGCGTCGGCGCGATCGGCTCGCCCCGCTTCCAGGAGGTCGGCTTCAGGCTCAGCGGCTTCAGGTCCGTCATGGCCTTCTCGAGGATCGGATAGATCGTCCTGTTGACCGGCTCGCGCCCGAAGATGCGCAGGCCCACGCCCCACCAGCCCATGCCGAACTTCTTGCGGATGGCGTCGATGACGCTGTCGTCCAGGGCGCCGGGCTTATCGGTCCAGTCGGTGCGCCGGGTCACCATGGAGGCCGCGCGCAGCCAGTTGCCGATGGTGGGATTGGCCTGCAGCAGTCCCTCGCGGCGCAGCGGCCCCAGGGCGTCGATCAGCGGGCCGAGATCCTCGGGCCGGTCGAACTCCAGGTCCATCCCCAGCACCGATTCCGGCTCGGGCATCAGCCAGACGCCCGCCTTGGTGACCACGCCGAAATTGGACTGGGCGAACATCTGGTCCCAAGCCGGACCGAAGCCATAGCGGTAGAGGTTCCAGGTGGAGGAGCCGGCGACCGCCCCCATGCCGGTGCGTACGATGTCGCCGTCGGCCAGCACGACCTCGAGGCCGCATAGCTTGGAGGTGTTCTCGCCATAGGGTGTGTAGCCCACGCCGCGGTCCAGGGCGTTGCCGATCACCGATCCCCAGCTGTTGGCCGGCGTCGAGAGCCAGAGCGGGATCTTGTTGGCCTGCAGGTGGTCGTAGAGATCGTAGAAGCCGACGCCGGGCTCGAGCAGGGCGGTGCCGTTGTCGACGTCGACCTCGATCTTCTTCATCCGCGACAGGTCGAGCACGATCGAGCCCGAGAGCACCGGGGCGGAGCCGCCATAGCCGAAGTTCTTGCCACGGCTGATCGGCCAGAGCGGGGTCGTCACCTTCGCGGCGATTCTGACGATCTGTCGGACCTCT
>CAZTMF010000257.1:0-5151 GCA_964614675.1 uncultured Caulobacteraceae bacterium
TCTCGGGCATGACCAGGATCAGCGGATAGCCCTTGGCGGCGCAGACGAAGGCGAGCGCGATGCCGGTGTTGCCGCTGGTCGGCTCGATGATGGTGGTCTTGCCGGGCGTGATCTTGCCCTGAGCCTCCAGGGCCTCGATCATCGAGACGCCGATGCGGTCCTTCACGCTGCCGATCGGATTGAAGAACTCCAGCTTGGCGACGACCTCGCCCTTGGGCTTCAGCTGGGCCGTCAGCCGGGGCAGGCGCACCAGCGGGGTGTCGCCGATGGTGTCGATGATGGAGTCGTAGATCTTGCCCCGCCCGGCGCGGCGATAGCGCTCGGCGTCATAGGCGGGAGAGGCGGTCGTGGAGTCCATGGCGGCTCGCTTGGTCTGGGGCCCTTGTCGACCAAGTCTATATGCGTGCGGTTCGCTTTTGTCGCGCGCCCTTGGATCAGGCCGCGGCGCGATCCTCGCCGCGCAGCACGGGTTCGAGCACATGCGCCGCCAGATGGCGCACGACCGGGGCGACGACGCCGTCGCCGGTCAGGTGCAAGGCCGCGGTGGTGGGGCCGGGCAGGCGGTAGTCATCGGGCAGGCCCATCAGGCGCGCCGCCTCGCGGGCGGTGAGCAGCCGGGCCCTGACCTCGCCCGATTCCACCAGCACCAGGAATTGCCGCGAGGAGCCGCCGGTCGGGGTCCGGAGGCATCCGGCGATCCCGTCGAAACGGACCTCCGCCCGCTGGACCCTGTGGCCCGCCTCGATGCGGGTGCGCCGGAACGCCGTTCCGACGTGGCGGCCCTCGGTCAGCCGGAAACCCTCGAGCCGGGCGCGGTGCAAAGGGCCCATCAGCGAGACCAGCCTGAGGGTCTCGGCCTCGGGCAGCCAGCGCACGTCCTCGTCCGGCTCCAGCACATCGGCCAGGGCCGCGTTGCTGCGCGGCGGCGGCGGCACGCGCCACCAGACCCACCGGGCCTTGAGCGCCTCGGGCAGGCGCTCGAAGGCCTTCATCACCGCCGGACCATGGAAGCCGCCGGGACCGCCGCCCGCCGGGGCTCCGTCCCGCACCGCCAGGACGAACAGGCGCGGGCGCGACTGCGGGACGAACATGGCCGCATCGACCTCGAGCGCGCCGAACCGGTAGCCGAGGGCCGAGAGGGCGCCGCAGAGGGCGGTGAAGTCCGCTCCCCCGTGGGACGACATCAGGCCGGTGACGTTCTCGATCCCGATCGCCCGAGGCGCCCGGTCCTCGGCCGCCAGCTGCTCCATCAGCCGCCAGAAGCCCCAGAAGGCGGAAGACCTCTGGCCGGCCAGGCCCCGGCGGGCGCCGGCGAGGCTCAGGTCCTGGCAGGGCGATGAAGCCCAGGCGAGATCGGCCCGGCCGGGCAGCGAGCGGACATCCAGGTCCCAGACATCGCCGGGCGTCAGTTCCTCGCCTCCGAAGTTGGCCAGGTAGGCCGCGGCCTTGGCCTGATCGAAGTCGTTGGCGAAGACGCACGCCCAGCCGTCGCCGAGGCCCGTGCGGGCCATGCCGCCGCCGGCGAAGAATTCGTAGAAGGTGAAGGGCGCCTGCCGACTCACGCCGGCGAGAGTGCCGGCCTTTGCGAGTCGTGTCATGACGCGGAGCCACGCCTCAGCTAGAGTGGCCCGGCAACGGAGGCCGCCCATGGGCCGCGCCCTCTTGATCCTCGCCCTGACCGCCGCGCTCGGCGGTTGCGGCCGCGACCAGAAATCCGCGGTCGCCCCCGCCGCCGACTCCCCGCCCAACCCGACCGAACCCGCCAGCGCCCCGGCTTCGTCGCTGGCGTCCTATGGGTCCAGCGCAAGCGCGGCGCCCGCCTCCGCCGCCGGCACGGACTAGAGCTTCATCCCGTAGCGCCTCAGCCCCGGCGCGCCGACGGCCGCTTCGAAGTCGGGGTGGCGCCTTTCTTCGGCCGGCCGGAACCCCGCGCTGGCATAGGCCCGCTCGGCGGCATGGTTCCCGATCACAAAGGAGATCTGGGCGTCGGCGAATCCCCTGGCGCGGCCGAGCGCCACGGCCTCGGCGAGGAGGGCCCGGGTCAGGCCCTCGCCGCGACGCTCCGGGCGGGCGGCGACGTTCTCGATCACCCAGACCTCGTGGTCGTCCGGCGCCAGGGCGCAGCTGAAGATATAGGCCCCGCGCCGCCAGATCTCGGCGATCTGAGGCTCCGTCCACCCGAGACCGGTCAGGGCCTCGGACATGGCCGGCTCGGAGGCCGCGAAGGCCGCCGAGCCGAAGGCCGCCAGGCCCGCGGCGGGGGCGCCATCGGCCTCGGCCACCAGCCAGTGGTCGAACCGCCACCAGGAGGGCGTGCAGGTCTGCACTAGCCGCGTCAGGGCCTCGATGCATCCCGGCTCGTCCAGGCCGAGCGCGATGTCGTACCAGCCGCGCGCCAGATGGGCGCGGCCGGCGGCCAGGATGCACCAGGCCAGGAACCCGGCGTCCTCCCGGCGGGCGTGGCGGATCGCCACCGCCACAGAACTAGAAGATCTCGAACAGGCCGGCGCCGCCCATGCCGCCGCCGATGCACATGGTGACCACCGCCCGCTTGGCGCCGCGCCGCTTGCCTTCCAGCAGCACATGGCCCGTCAGCCGCGCGCCGGTCATGCCGTAGGGGTGGCCGATGGAGATCGAGCCGCCGTTGACGTTGAGGATGTCGTTGTCCAGGCCGAGCTTGTCGCGGCAGTAGAGGGTCTGGCTGGCGAAGGCCTCGTTCAGCTCCCACAGGTCGATGTCGCTGATCTTCAGGCCCTTGCGCTCGAGCAGGCGGGGCACGGCCAGCACCGGGCCGATGCCCATCTCGTCGGGCGCGCAGCCGGCCACGGCGAAGCCGGCGAAACGGCCCAGCGGCTGAAGGCCCTTCTTCTCGGCCACCTTGGCGTCCATCAGCACCAGGGCCGCGGCCCCGTCGGACAACTGAGACGAGTTTCCGGCGGTCGCGCTGTTGCCCTGTCCGCGCACCGGTTGCAGGCCGGCGAGCACCTCGAGCGTCGTGCCCGGCCGGTTGCACTCGTCGTGGTCGACCACGTAGTCGACCGTGCTCTCCTGGCCGGTGGCCTTGTCGACCACCTTCATCTTGGTGGCCATCGGGACGATCTCGTCCTTGAAGAGGCCCTGCTGCTGAGCCGCGGCGGTGCGCTGCTGGGACTGCAGGGCGTATTCGTCCTGGGCCTCGCGGCTGACGCCATAGCGCTGGGCCACGATGTCGGCGGTCTCGATCATCGGCATCCAGAGATCGGGCCGGACGCGCATCAGCTTCTCTTCGGTGAAGAAGTAGGTGTTCAGATGCCCGCCCAGTTGGACCAGGGAGATGGACTCCACCCCGCCCGCCACCGCCGCGTCGGCGCCTTCCTCGGCGATGTAGTGGGCGGCGACCGCGATGGCCTGCAGGCCCGAGCCGCAGTAGCGGTTGATGGTCGTCCCGCCGGTCGTGACCGGGCAGCCGGCCCAGATGGCGGCGTTGCGCGCCACGTTGTGACCGGTGGCGCCCTCGGGCTGGCCGCAGCCCAGGACCACGTCCTCGATCTCAGCCGGATCGACGCCCGCCTTGGCGATCGCGTGCTGTATGGCATGACCGCCCAGGGCCGCGCCGTGGGTGATGTTGAAGCCTCCGCGCGCCGACTTGGCAAGGCCGGTTCGGGCGTAGGAGACAAGGACCACGTCGCGCATCAGGGCTCTCCGAAGGGTCACGTTAACCCGTAAGGGGTGAATACCAGCCTGGGCCGCACTGGGCGAGACGGCTCAATTCCCCTGGCGCGCGACTTGCTCGAAGCGGCCTGACGCCCATCCGCGGGCGCCATTTCGAGACGATCGGATCCGCCATGCAGGCCGAGCATCTGAAACCCCTCACGGCCCTCCGCTTCTTCGCGGCCGCATGGGTCGTGCTGTTCGCCTTCTGGCCGAGACTGGACGTCGGCTTCACGCCCGCCATCGTCTCCAAGGGCTATCTGGGGGTCGAGGTCTTCTTCATCCTCTCGGGCTTCATCCTGAGCCACGTCTATCTGCCGGGCGTCGAACAGGGCCGCTTCCGCTATGGCGCCTTCCTGTGGGCGCGGCTGGCGCGGATCTATCCCCTGCACCTGGTGTGCCTGGCCGCCATCGGCGTCCTGGGGACCGCGGCGGTGCTGGCGGGACGGGTGATCGACCCGAACATCCTGAACATGCCCTCGCTCGCGCCGAACCTCCTGCTCCTGCACGCCTGGGGCCTCGCGCCGGTGTCGGGCTGGAACCATCCGTCCTGGTCGATCTCGGCGGAGTGGTTCGCCTATCTCACCTTCCCGGCCTTCGCCTGGGCCGCGCTGAAGCTGAAGGGCCGGCCCGAGGCCGCCCTGGCCATCGCGCTGGTCCTGGTGTTCGCGCTGAACGCCCTGTTCCTGAAATTCGCGGGCTTCCCCCTGACCCAGGCCACGATCGCCTGGGGCGCGCTGCGCATCGTGCCGTGCTTCGCCTACGGCTGCGCCCTCTACCTGGTCTGGCGCAGCGGTGCGGTCCAAAGCCGCATGGCCGCCCTCGCCGGCGCCCTGTTTTTCGGCGCCGCGCTCATTCTGGGGGCTCAGGCGTCTCTGCCCGATCCGGTGCTCGTGGCCGTCGCCGGTGGACTGATCCTGTTCCTGGCCAGCCTGTCCAGCACAGGTTCGAAGGCCTTCTCCAGCCCGGTGCTCGTGTATCTGGGCGAGATCAGCTACTCGATCTACATGGTCCACGCCCTGTGGGATCTGGTCTTCGTCAACGGCGTTTCCGCCGCGCTTCACCTGGACAGCAAGCAGCTGCCGCTTGGACTTTGGCTGATCCTGATCGCCGGGGTGATTCCCCTGGCGGCCGCGTCCTATCATCTGATCGAGCGGCCAGCTCGCGAACGCCTCAGAACCTGGCGTCCGGCGCCCCAAAAGCGTGGCCTTGAGATCACGCCGGTCTGAAAAAGACTCTTTTCATCATTGTCTGCGACAGGTTTAATCGCAGGCATCGAGGGCGGAGGGGGAATCTCCGAAGATGAGTCAACGGACGAGGACACTCGTCAGTTCCTTTGCGGCGTGCATCGCCCTGGCCTTCACCGGCCCGGTCGCGCATGCGGAGGACTACTGGCAATGCGCGGCTTTCGCGCGGGTGTTCTCGGGCATCCAGATCTTCGGCGACGCCTGGACCTGGTGG
>CAZTMF010000258.1:0-5140 GCA_964614675.1 uncultured Caulobacteraceae bacterium
TGTTCTCGATCGAGCAGACGATGATGCAGTTGTCGGCCTTGTCGCGGACGACCTCGAGCTCGTACTCCTTCCAGCCCAGGACCGACTCCTCGACCAGCACCTCGTGAGTGGGCGATAGGTCCAGCCCGCGCTCGATGATCTCGCGGAACTCCTCGACATTGTAGGCGATGCCGCCGCCGGTGCCGGCCAGAGTGAAGGACGGTCGGATGATCGCCGGCAGGCCGACGAAATCCAGGGCGTCGACGGCCTCTTCCAGGGTGTGGGCCACGCGGGAGCGGGGGCTCTCCAGTCCGATCGAATCCATGGCGTCTCGGAACAGCTGCCGATCCTCGGCCTTGTCGATCACGTCCGCCTTGGCCCCGATCATCTCGACGCCGTGTTTCGCCAGCACGCCGGTGCGGTCTAGCGTCAGGGCGGTGTTCAGCGCCGTCTGGCCGCCCATGGTGGGCAAGAGCGCGTCCGGCCGCTCCTTCTCGATGATCTTCTCGACCATGGCCGGGGTGATGGGCTCGATATAGGTCGCGTCCGCCACGTCCGGATCGGTCATGATGGTGGCCGGGTTCGAGTTGACCAGGATGATCCGGTAGCCCTCGGCCCTCAGGGCCTTGCACGCCTGCACGCCGGAATAGTCGAACTCGCAGGCCTGACCGATGACGATGGGCCCGGCGCCGATGATCAGGATCGAGGAGATATCGGTGCGTTTGGGCATTCGTTACTCGCGCAGGGGCGCAGGTCGCGCCAAACGCGCCCGTCACCGGCCGACTTGCAGGTTAAGCGGCTCGTTTAGAGAGGCTCACGCGCGGGCGCAAGCCGGGCCGTCACCGGAGGGAGCATGGCCATCGTCAATCGGCACGGTGTCAGCCAGCGGTCCGGCAGAACGGGCTCTTGCCGCCGTTGGCGCGCAGAAGTTCGACGTAATCCTCGGTCATCCCCGTCGCCCGATCGAGGGCGAGCTTGCCCGGATCGAGCAGCGGACGGACCCCCTCGACCCAGGCGGCGGCGCAGGTCTCCTTCGGCTTAGGGCTGGCCGAGCAGTCCATCAGGGCGTCGAAGGCCGTGCGCCAGGCGGCGAAGGCCTCCCGGCTCAGGGGCGGCCCGTGGCCGGGCAGGGCGATCTGGAACGGCGTGGCCCAGATCTCGTCCAGCGCCCACCGCCATCCCGCCGGGCAGGCGGTGTCGAGGAACGGCGCCGGAAGGGTCACCAGGTCGCCCACGGCCGCGACGCGCGCCTTGCGATCGTAGAGCCAGACGTCGCCCGCGGTGGCCGCGTCTGGCGCCAGCCGCACGTCCAGAGCGCGGCCGGCGATCAGCATGCGCTGGGACGATTCGATGGGCGTATCGGGCCGCAAGGACGCGGGATCCTCGATCACGGCGAGATCGCCCCGCAGGTCCTCGGCCGTGGCCGGATCGGCCTTGCCCGACGCCAGATAGGCGCGCGTGTCCGCGGCGCTCTTGGTCAGGAAGCCCCCCAGAGCGCTTTCGATCGCCCGGCTCGCGATCACCCGCGCCGCCGGATAGTCGCGCAGGATCCGCGCGTTTCCGCTGGTGTGGTCTAGGTGCCAGTGGCTGTTGACGATGGCGACGATGGGCGCGGGCAGGGTCCGCGCGAACTGGAGGATCGCCTCCTGATGCCAGGGGTGACGGCCGGTATCGAGGACGATCAGCCCCTCGGGAGCCCGGAAGATCACCGTATTTCCGTCCGGCTCGCGCTTCGGCGGGAAGCTTCCCCTCAGGAGCCAGATGTCCTTCACGACCAGCCTGATCTCGGGGGCCCGCGAGTCGGGCTGCGATTGTGCAGACGTCGCTGCGCCGACTAACGAAGCCGACAGCACGGCCGCGATGACGAACCAAGCGCGCATTCAAGTCCCCAGTCCTGGCCGGATGCTGCGCGACCGAATGGGCCTTGATCAAGCTTAGCCTTCGCAATCGACGCGTAACGCAATGTTACGCGGGAGAAACAAAGTCGCCATCCAATGGGGTTCGTCTTGCCCGTCGATTGCCGACCCACGGGCCGGCCCGTGCGCGATCACAGCCCATCAAGGCTAAATTCTGGCGTGTGTGGCCATTTTGTGATGGCGCACGCTCAAAACTCGGGCGTAGGCTTGGTTTCAGTTGTTGGGCTTCCGGTCGGGGCGACCGGTTCAGGGGATTTCGAGACATGAAGAGAGGTCTGTTGGCGACCACCATCATTGGTGGCCTGAGCGGTATCGTGCTTGCCGGGGTTCCGGCTGCTTCCTGGGCGCAGGATCAGGGCGCGACTCCGCCCCCCGCCAAACCGGCGACGCCATCGTCGGCGAGCAATGTCGGAGAGCTGGTGGTCACCGGCTCGCGCATCCGCCACACCACCTTCAATTCGCCGGCGCCGATCAGCGTCATCACCACCCAGGAGTCCAAGGACGTCGGCCTCCTGACCGCCACCCAGATGCTGCAGAAGTCCACGGCGGCGGCCGGTTCGGTGCAGATCAACGAGCAGTTCGGCGGCTACATCGTGAACGGCGGCCCGGGCGTCGACACCGTCTCGCTGCGCGGCCTCGGCGACGTACGCACCCTGGTGCTGCTGAACGGCCGGCGCCTGAACCCGGCGGGCGTGGGCGGCACGGTCGCGGCGGTCGACCTCAACATCATCCCCGAGAACATGATCGACCGCTACGAGATCCTGAAGGACGGGGCCTCGTCGATCTATGGCTCGGACGCCATCGGCGGGGTGGTGAACATCATCACCAAGAACAACATCCACGGCCTGGAGATCGAGGCCGACGGCTACGTCCCGCAAAACCACGGGGCCGGCCAAGCCTACGTCGTCTCGGTGGATGGCGGCATCGTCCAGGACAAGTACCACATCATGTTCGGCATCGAGCATGACAACCAGACCGCCGTTCGCCAGGGCGACCTGCCGAACGGGAACTGCCCGCACGAGCTGCAGAAGCTGCCGAACGGCACGGCCTATGACTTCGGCCGCAGCTATGCGAACGGCGCGCCTTACTGCGCGCTGACCCAAACCAATCTGGTCGGCGACTTCAGCACCGGCGCCACCTGGGTCTACGACCCCAGCCAGCCGGCCAGCTTCCCATACGTGCTGTTCCACCAGGACCCCTTCGGGTCCAATCCGCGCCACACGAACATCGCGACCGACCCGCGCGACGCCGACGTCGACGCCTCATCCCCTTCACGGCGGACGTCGGGCTACATCAACGGCGGCATCGACCTGACGCCTACCATGGAGCTCTATTTCGAGGGCCTGCTGACCAATCGGACCGCGAGCGTCGACTACGGTCAGCAGTTCTTCCCGGCTGACGACAACACCATCATCGCGGCCTCGTTCAGCCCGTTCAATCCATTCCCCGATTTCGTGCAGCCGGTGCTGACCTTCCCGATCAATCGAGAGACGGTGGACGTCACGGCGGGACGGGCGCTGATCGGCCTCAAGGGCGACCTCTTCAAGGTGCCCGATTGGAAATTCGATCTCGGCGTCACCTACGGACAGAACGACGGCAGTCTCACCCTGCACCCGCAACTCGCCAGCAAGCTGAACAACGCCCTCGACGTGGTGGCCGTCGGCCCCGGCTTCTCGGGCCCGAAGCGCTTCAATCCGGTCGACGGGCTTACCTACACCTGCTCCGTCAACCTGACGAACCCCAACGAGCACTGCGTCCCGCTCAACTGGTTCGAAAGCTCCCAGCAGCTCGCGGGCGATCCGGCTCTGGCCTACATCTCGTCCACGGACGTCGAGCACACGCACTACAAGCAGGTGGTGGTCGACGGCCATATCGACGGCCCGCTGTTCAATCTGCCGGCCGGTCCCGTCCAGGGCGTGCTCGGCGGCGAGTTCCGCTACGACAACCTGGACAACCTTCCCGGTCCCGAGGCCCTGGCCCAGGACTATTTCAACTTCACCTCCGAGGGCATCACCAAGGGCGACGAGTCCGTGACCGAGGCCTATGGCGAAGTCGAGGTTCCGATCCTGAAGGGCAAGCCGCTGTTCGAGAGCCTCACTTTCAACGGTTCGGCGCGCTTCACCCACCACAGCCTTGCGGGCAACCACTGGACCTTCAAGGCCAGCGGCAACTGGCAGCTGATCCCGTCGTTCCGCGTCCGCGCCACCTACGGCACCTCGTTCCGCGGGCCGGAGCTGTATGAGAACTACCTGGCGTCGCTGATCGGCTTCACCAGTGCGGCCGACCCGTGCATCCGATATGGCGCGAACGCCGACCCGTCGTCGAACCTGTACAAGAACTGCGCTTCGGAAGGTCTGCCCCTGACCTGGGTCGGCTACAGCTCGACGCCCCAGGACATCCAGGAAGGCGCCCAGGGACGGCTGAAGCCCGAGACGTCGAAGAACCTGACGATCGGCGGTGTCTTCCAGCCGTCGTTCGCCGATCTCCAGATCACGCTGGATTACTACCACATCCAGATCAACAACGAGATCTCCCAGCTCGGCGCGGCCAACATCCTGGGCCTTTGCTACGAGAGCACCCAGTTCCGGAGCGGCTCGCCCTACTGCACCCTGATCTCGCCGCGCAATGGCAACGGCGATATCCTGAGCATCGACGACCGCTACCTGAACATCGCCGAGGAGAAGACTTCGGGCATCGATCTCGAAATTCTGTACCGCAAGGAGTTCAACTTCGGCCGCATCAGCCTCCATGGCGAGGCGACCTATCAGCTCGAGCACACCCAGACGCTGTTCCCGGGCTCCGACCCGCTCAATTTCCTCGGGACCTTCGGCTACCCGCGGATGGTCTTCAACACCGACGCGCGGCTGAAGCACGGCAACTGGGAGTTCACCTGGGCGACCACCTTCCTGGGTCACCAGCAGGAGTACAGCCTGACCGGCGAAACGCCGGGGGGCCGCTACAACCTCGACCAGACGGCCCAACTCTACCATACGCTGTCGGTCAGCTACACGGGCGACAAGTGGCGGGCGGAGGTCGGAGTGCGCAACATCGCCGACAGCTACCCGCCGGTGATCTCCTTCAATCCCGACACCAATTACGCTTCCCGGATCGGGGAGTTCGCCAACGGCTACGGCAATCTCGAGTTGCTCGGCCGGACCTTCTTCTTCAACCTGTACAAGAAGTTCTGATACGGAGGACGGCGCCTCTCGCGAGGCGCCGCCCTGTCGTCATCCCCGCGTATCGAG
>CAZTMF010000259.1:0-5126 GCA_964614675.1 uncultured Caulobacteraceae bacterium
CCATGTCGATGAACGACTGGCGGATCTCGCGATAGGCGAAGCCCAGCATGTTCAGGGGCGTGTAGACCTGGATCATGATTAGGGTGGAGGCGGTGACGCCCCCCAGCTTCATGGCGCCGTGCGCGGCTTCCGACAGCGCCAGCACCGCCATGACCCCCAGGCCCAGGCTCATGATCGCCGCCTGGACCAGGTTCAGCAGGATCAGCGAGAGGTTCGACCGGACATAGGCCCGGGCGTAGTCGCCCAGCGCCTCGTCATAGCCGGCCACGGCCCGCGTCTCGGCGCCGAAGCTCTTGACCGTCTCGTAGTTCAGCAGGGCGTCCACCGCACGGCCGGCCGCCTCGGAGTCGGCGATGGTCAGGTCGCGCCGGTGCTTGATGCGCCAGTCCGACATGGCGAAGGTCGCCGCGCCGTAGACGATCACCGTGGCCACCGCCGTGGCGGCGAAGCGCAGGTCGTAGCTCCTGGCCAGCACCACCGCCGCGGCCACAAGCTGCAGGATGGTCGGGCCCAGGTTGAAGATCAGGATGCGCATCAGGTAGTCTACCGCCCGCGCGCCGCGATCGATGGTGCGGGCGAGCGAGCCGGTGCGCTTGGTCTGGTGGTAGTCGAGCGACAGCGACAGGGCGTGGGCGAAGCTCTCCGCCGCCGACTTGCGGACCGCCGCCTGGCCGAGCGGGGTGAAGATCGCGTCCCTGAGCTGCGGCGCCGCGGCCGCGATGAAACGCAGGAACGCCCAGCCGACCGCGAGACCCGCCGCCGCGATCCCCAGCTGGGTCGCCGTGTCGCGTCCGGCGGCCAGGGCGTTGACCGCCTTGCCGAGATAGAGCGGCGCGATCACTCCGGTCAGGGCGCCGGTGATGGTGAAGACCAGCGCCAGGATCAGGCGCGGCCACAGACCCTTGGCGCCCGAGCGCACCACCAGCCGGAAGAGGTCAGCCAGGGCCGGAAGGGTCTTGAGCTTGATGTCGGGCGCCGAAACCTCGCGGTCCGCCGGCCGGCCGTGATGAGGCGGCCTCATCAGCGGCCGTCGTGCTGATCGAACAGGATGGTGCTCTGCACGCCCCCGCCGGGGGTCAGCCAGTCGATGCGCCAGACGCCGTCCATGCGGGTCGCGTCGAAGAAGGTGTTGGCCAGGCCGCCTGACCTCGAGGCGGTGAAACTGGCGCCGGCCCGCAGCCGTGGGCCTACGACGTCGAGCACGTGGGGGCCGGGCGTCAGGGACTTCGACAGGGAGGCGTTGAACACGCCGGCGGCGTCGGCCGGATCTTCCCCGGCGTCCTTGCCGTCGAGGATCAGGCGGACGGTCTCGCCGGGGCTTGCGCGGCCCGAGGCCATGGCCGCGCCCGAGGCGTCATAGTCGACCGCCAGGACGCCGCGTTGGGCCGGAGCCTGGGACCCGGGCAGGACTGCGGCGGCGGCCGGGCGCAGCAGCGCCGCCGGCGGACCCGGCGCGGGCAGCACCGCCACATATCCGACCGCACGCGCCAGCCGTCCGCCGACCATTTCCGAAAGCGAATAGAGCCGTGGGTTGGGTCCCGCCGGCGCGGTCAGGCTCACGGCGCCGCTGCGGTCCGCCGCGCCGGTGATCGCCGCGCCGTCGGGCGAGGCCAGCCGGACGGCTGCGCCGGGCGCCGTGGCGACGGTCAGCAACACGCCCTGACCACGGCGGGCGGCCTGCACGACCCGGGGCGGCGCGAGATAGCCGGCCAGGGGGTCGGCCGCATGCGCCGACGGGCCGTGCAACGGCGCCGTGCGGTTGCAGCCCGACAGGGCGGCGCAGGCGGCCAGCAAGGCGATCAAGGTCTGGTCCCTCACCGGCGTCCGTTCTTCCCGAGGTTCCTCACGCATCCTGATATATGTGCTTCACAGGGGCGCGGTAGGGCGAATCCTCGAGGTCCTGGAGCGCGGAATGTCGGCGGATGCGGTTTCGATCAGATCGGTGGGGTTGTTCTGCGGCTCCTCGGCCGGCGCCGACCCGCGATGGATGGCGACCGCCGAGGCCTTCGGAAGCCTCCTCGCCGCCGGCGGCCTCAGGCTGGTCTACGGCGGGGGCGCGGTGGGACTGATGGGAGCCTGCGCCCGGGCCGTTGTCGGCGCCGGAGGACAGGTGCTGGGCGTCATCCCCGAGTTCCTGCGCCTGCCGGAGGTCGCCTACGAGGAGGCCGAGCTGGTGGTCGTCGCCTCCATGCACGAACGCAAGGCGACCATGTTCCACGAGGCGGACGCCTTCGTGGTCTTGCCGGGCGGCATCGGCACCTTGGAGGAGGCGATCGAGCTACTGTCCTGGTCCCGGCTCGAGCTGCACAAGAAGCCGGTGGTGTTCCTGGATGTCGGCGGATTCTGGCGGCCCTTGTTCGAGCTGATCGATCACACCGTCCGGCAGGGGTTCACCCCGCCCCAGTTCGCCTCCGCCTATTCGGCGGTAGAGACGGTGGAAGACATCCTGCCGCGGATCCGCCAGATGGCCGCCGCTTCCGGCGCGCGCGCGCCCATGCCCCTCACAGTGACCTGACCGATGGACCTGGACACCCTCAAGACCTACGGCCCCGGCTTCGCTCTGGCCGACGCGACCATCCCCGAGTTGCCGAACCACCATCGTGGCAAGGTGCGCGACAGTTACGATCTCGACGACGGCCGGCGGCTTCTCATCGCCACCGATCGCCTGAGCGCCTTCGACCGGATTCTCACCTCCGTGCCGCTCAAGGGCCAGGTCCTGACTCAGACGGCGCGCTTCTGGTTCGAGGCCACGGCCGACATCTGCCCCAACCACGTGCTGGGCTATCCCGATCCCAATGTTCTGCTGGCCCGGCGGCTGACCATCCTGCCCGTCGAGATCGTGGTGCGCGGCTATCTGGCGGGGACCACCGGCACCTCGATCCTGACGCTCTACCAGCAGGGCCGGCGCGAGATGTACGGAGTCCGTTTCCCCGAGGGCCTGAGGCCCAACCAGGAGCTGCCAGCGCCGATCATCACCCCCACGACCAAGGCCGACGCCGGCGGTCACGACGAGCCGCTGTCGGCCGACGAGATTCTGGGGCGCGGTCTATTGAGCCCCGTCCAATGGGAGCAGGTCTCGGACTATGCACTGAGGCTCTTCGCCCGGGGCCGGCAGACGGCGGCGGGCCGGGGGCTGATCCTCGCCGACACCAAGTACGAGCTGGGCCTCGACGAGGACGGACGGATCGTCCTCGCCGACGAGATCCACACGCCGGACTCCAGCCGCTACTGGCTGGCGGCGAGCTACGTGGAGCGTTTTGAACGCGAGGAGCGTCCCGAGAGCTTCGACAAGGATTTCGTGAGGAGCTGGGTGGCGGCGCGCTGCGATCCCTACAAGGATCCCATCCCGCCGATCCCGGACGAACTGGTCCTGCAGACCGCCGAGGTCTATGTGCGCGCCTTCGAGACGATCACCGGCCAGGCATTCTCGCCGCCGTCGCCGGACGAGCCGGTGCTGCAGCGGATCCGCCGGAACCTTCAACGCTTCATGTGAGGGGAGGGTGTCGATCGGCCGGAGCCCGATCCGGGGGGCTGGGGGGGCTGTTAGGAACCAGGACCGAGCGCCCGACCGATCGACAGGCTCAAACTGGCGTCGCCGTGCGGCCCTCGCGCGCCCGGAAAAAGGTCATTTCTAGGCAGGGACCCAATCTGGGTCATGGCGGACCCTGTGCCTTTGCGGGCACAGCGACCAGCGTTCTCCGGCTGCGACGGTTCGGACCGTTGCGCGCCCGAAACCCTGGGTCGATAAGACATGCAACATGAGCTTGCAGCCCCGCCTCGCGGGGCTGTTGGGCGCGGGGACCCGCGGGCCTCCAGGACACGAGCGTCCTGCGCGGGAAAGACGAGGCAGCAAGGCGATCCTTCGGGATCGCCTTTTTGCTGTCCGAAGCCCAGACTGCGCGCCTCTCGCAAGCGGAGGGGTTGATGATCAAGCTCTGGCGGGCGTTCGCGCGGCGGCCGCATCTGACGGCGGCGATCCTGACCGGCGCGGTGGTCGGCGCTGTCCTGGCGTTGACGCCCACCCCCTTGCTCCCGAGCACGCGGGCGGTGTTCGCCTGGGACGCCGCTCTCCTGGTCTTCATCGGGTCGACCCTGAAGATGATGTCCGAGTGCGACGACACTCTCATCCGCGGTCGCGCGGCGCGGATGGACGAGGGCCAGCATTTCATCCTGTTGCTGGCGGTGGTCGCGGCGTTCGCCAGCCTCCTGGCCATCGCGGCGGAGCTCTCGATCGCCAAGGGAGAGCACGGCCTGTTCAAGGGGCTGCGCGTGGCCCTGGCCTTCGGGACGGTGGTGGCGTCGTGGATGTTCGTGCAGATGATCTTCGCCCTCCACTACGCCCACGAGTTCTACGGGGAGGGCGAGAGCGGTGAGACCCATCGCGGGGGACTGCTGTTCCCGGACGACGACACGCCCGACTACTGGGACTTCCTGCACTTCGGCGTGGTGGTGGGCGTGGCCGCCCAGACCGCCGACGTGGCCTTCGCATCCAAGAGCATGCGCCGCACCGGCACGGTGCACTGCCTGGTGGCCTTCATCTTCAACACGGTCGTGCTGGCCCTGACCATCAACCTGCTGGCGGGGCTGTTCTGAGCAGCGTGATTGGAGACGAGTCCCAGCGAGCGCTCCTCGCCATGCAGATTCGGTGAGAGCCCTAGCCCCGTCGCCCCTGAGAAGCGGCAGAAGACCGCCTCTGCAAGAACGCAGGACGAACTGCGAGCCTGAGGCCCTCAGTCGTCCCGGTGGACCCGCTCGCGGCGCTCGTGGCGCTCCTGGGCCTCCAGGCTCAGGGTGGCGATCGGACGTGCTTCCAGACGCTGGAGCCCGATCGGTTCGCCCGTCTCCTCGCAGTAGCCGTAGACCTCGTCCTCGATGCGGCGCAGGGCCTCGTCGATCTTGGAGATCAGCTTGCGCTGCCGGTCACGGGTCCGAAGTTCCAAAGCCTTGTCGGTCTCCGAAGAGGCCCGATCGGCGATGTCCGGATGGTTTTCCGTGTCGGTCTGAAGGTGAGAGAGGGTCTCGCGAGATTCGCGGAGGATCTCTTCCTTCCAGTTCAGCAGCTTCTGCTTGAAGTATTCGAGCTGACGCTCGTTCATGAAAGGCTCGTCCTCGGAAGGACGATAGAC
>CAZTMF010000260.1:0-2194 GCA_964614675.1 uncultured Caulobacteraceae bacterium
TCGTCGGCTGTTGCTCCGGCCGGCGTGGGGCGGACTCACCGTCTCCTTAGAAGAGCGGGGGAAACGAGATGGCTTGGGGAAGAATCCGTGCGCGCGGTCGCGCGAGCGTGTCCATTTTAGCGCTGGCGGCGACGGCGCCCGTGTTCCTGGCCTCAGCGGCCCTGGCGCAGTCTGCTCCCTCCGCGCCGACCAAGGCGCCATCCGACACGTCGACAGTCGGGGAAATCGTCGTGACGGCGCAGTTCCGCAGCCAGAAGCTGCAGGACACGCCAATCGCCATCACTGCGGTCAACGCCCAGATGTTGGAGAACAGGAACCAGACCAACGTGACCGAGGTGGCGCGTCAGGCGCCAAACGTTCAGATCACGCCGGCCGGCCAGCTATTTGGGCCCGCCGCTCAGGTGTACATCCGTGGCATTGGCCAGGCTGACACCAGCTATGCGCTGGAGCCCGGCGTCGGCATGTACGTCGACGACGTCTACTACTCGACGTTGCTCAGCACGGCCTTTGACCTGGTCGACCTCGACCGGATCGAGATCCTGAGGGGCCCGCAAGGCACCTTGGCGGGCAAGAATTCCATCGGCGGCGCCGTCAAGCTGTACTCCAAGAAGCCCGATGGCGCCGGCGGAGGATATCTGGAAGCGGGCTATGGCAGCCGCAATCACCTGCGAATCCGTGGCGCGTACGACTTCACAGTCGTTCCGGACAAGCTCTTCTTCCGCGTTTCCGGTTTCGCCGAACGGCAGACGGGCTACATGAAGCGCCTCGATTACGGCTGCCTCCACCCGGGCTCGGGCGTTCCCGTCTACCAGGACAACTCAAGCTGCCTTCTCGGGCATGAGGGCGGCAAGGATGTGGTCGCCGCACGGGCGCAGCTTCGCTGGATCGCTTCGGACAAGATCGAAGTGAACCTGAGTGGGGACATCACCGAAGACAACTCCGGGCCGGCCGCATCGGCGCTGCTCTATGGCAACCGCACCGACACCTTCCTCAATGGCGTCGCGTACGATTCGAAGTTCGTGCCGTCCAATCCCTACGTCACCTATTCCACCTACACCGATCCAGGCGGCATCTATCACACGCCTGGCGGGACGCTGGTCACCCAGGGGGGATACAGTGTGGCCCCCATCAGCACGGTGCACGACTGGGGCGTTTCGAGCACGATAGACTGGCGGCTGACCGACACCCTCTCGTTGAAGTCGATCACCGCCTACCGGCGATACCGGATCGAATACACGCAGGACGCGGACGAATCCCCGTTCGACTTCCAGACCGTCGACAATCTGCAGCAGCACCGTCAGCTGAGCCAGGAGGTCCGCCTCAACGGGTCATCGTTCGGAAACGCGCTCGAATGGACTGTCGGGGGCTTCTACTTCGATGCGAAGAGCATCGTGGGCGGGCGGGTCCAGTTCCCGGGCCAGTTCGACATCCTGCTCAACGATCCGGTCGCCACGCTCAACAAGTCCGGCTTCGCGCAGGCCATCTGGCACGTGACCAATGCGCTCAACGTCACCGGGGGCATCCGCTACACAGACGAGAGCAAGGACTACACCTTCTCGCGTATCGACCCGAACACTGGAGCGCCGCCGCCCTCGCTGGCGCCGATCGACGGACGCACCGCGACATCCCGGGACTCCCGTTGGGACTACAGCGTCTCGGTGGACTATCGCTTCTCGCCCGCGCTGATGGCCTATGCGAGGTGGGCGACGGGCTTCCGCAGCGGCGGGATCAATCCCAGGCCGTTCGCCGCCAACCAGGTGGTCCCCTTCGGATCCGAGTCGCTGGACTCTTACGAAGCGGGCTTCAAGAGCGACCTGTCGGATCGCCGCCTGCGCTTCAACGCCACAGGATTCCTCAGCAAATACAATAATATCGTGCTGAGCACCTTCCAGCCCTACGTGAATCCCAATCTGCCGATCTGCAACGACGTCACCTCAACCTCGTGCGTCTACAATCCTCCGCAGGGCACCTTCCCCGGGGTCGTGCCGGTCAACGGCGGCAAGGCGACGCTGTATGGAGCGGAGTTCGAGGCCGAGGCCCATCCGGCTATGGGCCTGATGATCGACGCGACCTTGAGCTACATCCATTTCAAGCTCGACGACATTCCGCCGGCGGCCTTGACGGGTGGCTATACCGCCAACAGCAAACTGCCCTTCACTCCCGCCTGGAAGGCGAGCCTCGGCGTTCAGTACGA
>CAZTMF010000260.1:2294-5117 GCA_964614675.1 uncultured Caulobacteraceae bacterium
CGGCGGGGCGGTCGGCGCCCGCTGACGCCAAGGAATCTGCTAAGGTCTGGGCGCCGGCTCGTCGACCGGCGGACCAGAACTTGAAGGATCACGCTCTCAATGGCCGTCCAGGCGAAGCGACAGACCGCCGGCGGCTCCGCGCGGCCCAGGAGGACGCAGGAAGAGCGGAGCCAGGAGACGCGCGCCAAGCTGCTGAAGGCCGCCGCCGAGTTGTTGAGGGAGCAGGGTTATGCCCAGCTGACCACGGAGGCCGTCAGCAACCGGGCCGGCGTGACCAACGGCGCGAGGGCTTATCACTACGCTTCCAAGCTCGATTTGATCGTCGCGACGGCCGAGCACATTCACCGGGCCAATATGACGATCGGCTACGACATGCTCGCAAGGTCGATGATCGACGGTGACCCGGTCGAAGCCTACGTGGAGTTCTGCAGCACCCTCTACTTCGACCCGGACTTTATCGCATTCAACGAAGTGAGCAGCGCGGCGCGGACGGATCCTGATCTGCTCGCACGGCTGTTGCCGATGGTGGCCGAGTACCGCCAGCTGATCGAGCATGCTTGGGTGGACGCCATCGTCAGAGCCGGCAACGCGCGGGACTGGGCCGGGGCGATGGTGATGATCACCTTCCACATGTTCCGGAGCATGGGAACCAACCCTCTCTGGCCGGACGCGACGGACACTAACCGTGACGCGGTCGCCATGTGGCACCGCTTGATCACGGCGGATCGCGCGACCGCGCCATCCCCCAACAGGACCCGCAGCGCCCCGCCCAAGGCTTCGCCGTGGCGTACACGGTCCAGCCGCTCTCAATAGGGGCCGATATGGAGGTTCGTGGCAGGGGACCCGCCTAGCTCATCGGCTCCATGCCATGGGCGCGCTTGACTTCCCGCGTCACGTCCGAGGCCAAATAGTCGATGAACGACACGGCGGGTTCGGGCGCCGTGGAGGATTGGCCAACGCCGGCGGAAAAAACGGTCTCCACCTGGATATCGGCCGGCAGCGACCCCAAGATCTCGATGCCGGCAATGGCCATCAGTTCGCTGAGCTGCTGGAAGCCGAGGTCCGCCTCGCCCTGGGCCACGAGGCGGCCAACAGGAACGCGGGTGGGCGCCAGCACAAGTCGATCGGCCAGACTTTGCGAAAGACCCCAGCGTTCGAGCAGTTGAAGCAGGTAATCCCCGCTCAGCCCGGCCGAATAGCCGATCTTGGGCGCATTGCAGAACGCGAGGCGGACGGCGTCCTCGTCGTGGATGTCCGGCCGCGCAGCGCCAGCGGGGACGGCAAGGGCCATGCCCGAGCGCGCGAAGGCCCTCGTATGACCGGCGAGGAGATGGCTTTCGGCCTCGAGTTGCGCCATCGCCTTCAAGGGCAGGATGACGACATCGATGGCCGCGCCTGAGCGGATCGACGCGCCGGCGTCGGAGACGCTCATGTACTGGATCTCGACCTCGACCCCGCGAGTGGCGCGATAGGCTTGAATCACCTCAGCGAGGATCGGGCGGGGTGCGGGCGATGATACGCCTGCGATCACCGTGCCCATGTGAGCTCCCATGATCCGGGCGCTTCTCGAACTAGCCGCCCGACATTGTTCCGGGCGATGGCCGTATCAGTGGCTCACCGCCTTGTCCTTGACATCGTACTCGAGCTTGCCGGTGGAGGGGTCGTAGAAGTCCCGGTTGTCCGAGCAGACCCATTCCTGCGGCTCGGAACGGCGTCCGGTGTGGCGATACCACTTGTCGCTGTAGGTGTAAGGCTGGGCGAAGATCGTATCGTCGTAGAGCGTTGTCGTGATCTGGAGGGTGTCGTGGTCCAACATCTTCATGCGCTCGACGATGCGCAGGTTCGGGCCGTGTTGGGCGAAGATCGGGATCGATCGCGGCGGCCCCCCCGGCGCTGGCCCCATCTCTCCGATCTGTAGCTGCGTCTCCTTCACGAACCCGGTGGAGTCCACCACCAGGGTGTCGCCCTCCCAGCTCCCGATGGATTCGCCAAGATAGGTGGGATTGAGGTGTTCGCTGTGCCGCCGCCCGTCCAGATGGATGAAGCGGGTCATCGAGCTGCCCTCGATGTAGATCGAGACCATCTTCTCATAGGGCGAGTAGTAGAACTTCAGCGGCATGGCCGCGATGCGCATGGCGAACGGCATCCCCGACTGCCTGCAGTTGGCGAACTGGGTGTCGTCGACCGGCTTGTAGGCGCGCAGGTATGCGGCGGCTGATGGCGTGTAGGCGATCGGGCCGGGAAAGCCGTAGAGGTCGGTGTCGCCCTGCCAGGTGCCCTCCCAGAGATTGGGAAGCTTCGCGACGCTCGCCCAGAGTTTGGTGCTTGGCCTGTGCGTCGGGGGTTCGCCCGCCAGGGCCGATGCCGAGGCTGCGGCCAACAACACCAGGGTCAGAATGGCGTTTCTCATAGTGCTCCCCCCTCCATCGGCTCAGCGATACGGCTCGCCGACCGGCGTCTTGGAGACCGGCGGGGGCCCCTCGGCGAGCTGGCGGCCGTTGACCTGCCGTCCCATGGGATCGGCCAGCACCTTTCCATTGGCGAGGTAGACGGCGTAGACGGAGCCGGCGTGCTGGCCGTTGCGGGCGGGGTGGGTGTCGACGGTGAGCTTTTCACCGACCTTGATGTCGTCCGCGTTCCAGCCCCAACGTATCATCATGTTGGGACTGGCGGCTTCGAAGCTCCAGGTCTCCGTCGACCCATCGGCTTTAGTCACCACGAGGTAGAGCCATGAATGGGGATTGGCCCAGACCCATTCCTTCACGGTGCCGGTGACCGCCAGGGTCTTGTTCATGTCGAACATGGCGAAGGAGTGGTGCGCCT
>CAZTMF010000261.1:0-5115 GCA_964614675.1 uncultured Caulobacteraceae bacterium
ACGAGCCCTCGCGCTGCATCTTCTTCTTCAGCGCCTTCAGGGCCTGGTCGACATTGTTGTCGCGAACGAAAATCTGAACGATGGCTAGGTCCTCCTCTGAACCCATTCGCCAATACGGCGCGCGCGCTCCAGGAGTGGGGCTCCACGCGCGAGGCGCGCTGATAGCAAATACGCCAACGCCTGTCCACGCGCTCCGAGACGCTTTGCGCGACGTGGCGCACGAGGCGCCCGAGGACTATATCAGACCCATGACGGACTCCACCGATTGGGCCGCCGCCACCGAGGCGCGCCTCCTGGACGCGGCGGCGCCGCTGGTCCCCGACCTGGGCTGGAACGCCCGCCTCGTGCGCCGCGCCGGCGAGATCGTGGGCCTGTCGGTCCCGGAGACCGAGCTCCTGCTCCCCGGCGGGGCCCGGGATCTGGCGGCCCTGTTCTCCTATCGCCAGGACGAAGCGGCCCTGACGGCCCTGTCCTCGGTCGACGCCTCGGGCCTGAAGATCCGCGAACGCATCGCCCGCGGGGTCGAGGCCCGCGTCGAGGCGGCCGCGGCGGAAGAGGCGGCCTCGCGCGCCCTGATGGGCTACCTGGCCATGCCGCAGAACCTCGCCCTGGGGGCCCGGTTGGCCTGGGCGAGCGCGGACGTGATCTGGCGCTGGGCCGGCGACACCGCCACCGACGCCAACCATTATTCGAAGCGGGTGATCCTCGCGACGCTGCTGAGCTCGACCATCGCAGTGCGGATGACCAACACGCCCGCCGCCGCCGAAGTCCACCTGGAGCGCGGCATCGAGGCGGTGATGCAGTTCGAGAAGCTGAAGGCCAGGCTGGGCGCCCGCCCCTTCGCCGCGGCGGCGGCCGAGGCGCTCGGACGCCTGCGCTACGGTGCGAGGGAGCCGGACAGCGAGGCCGCTACTCGCGCCTGAGCAGCTTCTCGGTCAGCAGGGTTCCCCACCATTGCGACGTGAAGTCGGCCTTCACCCGCTCGTGGTCGTACTCCGGCCGCCGGACCCAGTCCTCGAAGCTCACGCCGTCCTTGGCGTCGTCGAGATAGTGCTGGAAGACGTAGTCGAGCACGCCGGTCTCGCCGTGGCGGATGTGGCCGTAGCGGAACGACAGCTGCCGCGCGGCCTCCTCGATCGGCTGGCCCAGGCGGAAGTGGGCGTAGAGCACGCTCATCACCCCTGCCCGGTCCGCGCCAGACTTGCAGTGCATCAGGCAGGGGTATTCCACGGTCTCGAACAGGGCCTTCGCTCCCAGCACCTGCTCGCAGGTCGGCGCCTCGCGCGAGGCCAGGACGAAATTCACCAGATTCAGCCCGAGCCGCGCGCAGGCGTCGGCCTCAAGGACATAGTGGGCCTTCTGGGGCTGGTCGCGCAGGGTCAGCACCGTCCGGATCCCCCGGGCCTTCCAGGCCTTGAGCTGGAAGGGCCAGGGCTGGTTGGTGCGCACCATCTCGCGGCTGAGCCAGTGGGCGTTCTGGAAGAAGAGCCGGAAATAGGCGTGGTCGTCCCAGAAGAAGCTCCAGTAGGCGCGGGCGCGGCCGAGCGGCGTGGACAGATCGAAATCGCTCAAGCCGCCTCCGCTTCGCCGGGATTGTTGACCCCGATGTCATGATCCATGACACCTGTCACGACCTTGAGCCTCCGAGGCAGATGACGTCATCCCCCCAAGAATTGGACCGCAAGGGCCGCCGACGACTGATGGCGCGGATCTTCCGCGACTATCTGCGTCCGCACCTGGGCGCCTTCGCGGTCGCCATGTTCTGCGCAGCGGTCGTCGGGGGGCTCAGCGGGCTCCTGTCCTCCCAGCTCGAGCCGGCGGTGCGCCTCGGCATCGAGCGCAGGGACCCGCACGCCCTGTGGTTCATTCCCCTGACCATCGCCGCCATCGGACTCGTGAGGGGCGCCTGCCAGCTGGTTCAGGCGGTGCTGACCAACCGCATCGGCAACCGGCTGGTGGCCGACATCCAGGTGAAGCTGTTCGGTCACTTCGTGCGCTCGGACCTGGCGCGTCTGCGCACCACCCACACCGGCGCCTATGTCTCCTCGGTGCTCTACGACGCGGGTCTGATCCGCGAGGCGGCGACCTCGGGCCTGATCAACTACACCCAGAACCTCCTGACCGCCTTCGCCTGCGGCGTGGTGATGGTGATTGAGGACCCGGTTCTGGCGGCGTTGCTGATCGTCGTGGCCCCGATCGTGGCCTGGGTGATGCGCCACTTCGTGAACCGCACGCGCGACTCCGCGAACCTGGCCATGGACGAGACCTCGGCCCTTTCCACGGCGGTGATGGAGAGCCTGGACGGCATCAAAATCGTCAAGATCGAGACCCGCGAGGCGGACGAGGAGGCTCGGGTCGCCGAGGTGATCAGCCGCCGGCTCGGCCACCTGATCCGCGGAGCCAACGCCAAGGCCCTGGCCGGCCCGGCCACCGACACCCTGATGACCATCGCCATGGCCGCGATCCTCGCCTTCGCCAGCTGGCGCGCCTTGGGCGGCCGCTCTGAGGTCAGTCACCTGGTGGCCTTCATCGTCGCCCTGGCCATGGCGGCCCAGTCGATGCGTTTCCTGGCCAATTATCAGCCGATCCTGACCGAGGGCCTGGCCGCGGCCGTGCGCCTGTTCCGCACCTTGGACGAGGCCCCCACCATCGTCGACAGGCCCGGCGCCCGGACCCTGGATCGGGCCAAGGGGGCCCTGAAGCTCGACAAGGTCCGCTTCGCCTATGACCGCGGGGCGGACGTCGCCCTCGACGGGGTGAGCCTCAAGGCGGACCCGGGACAGACCGTCGCCCTGGTCGGCCCTTCAGGCGGCGGAAAGAGCACGATCCTCAGCCTGATCCCGCGCTTCTACGAAGCGGACGCGGGCTCGATCACCCTGGACGACGTGGACGTCCGCGACCTGACCCTGACCTCGCTCAGGGCCCAGATCGCACTGGTCACCCAGGAGCCCTTCCTGTTCGACGACACCATCCGAGCCAACATCGCCTATTCGCGCCCCGGCGCCTCGGATGCCGAAATCGTCGCGGCCGCCCAGGCCGCCGCCGCCGATGAGTTCATCCGCGAGATCCCCAGGGGCTACGACGCCCAGGTCGGCGAGGCGGGCGCCCGACTCTCGGGCGGTCAGCGGCAGCGGATCGCCATCGCCAGGGCCTTCCTGAAGGACGCCCCGATCATCCTGCTCGACGAGGCCACCAGCGCGCTGGACACCGAGAGCGAGGCCAAGGTGCAGCAGGCGCTGGAGCATTTGATGGCCGGCCGCACCACCCTGCTCATCGCCCACCGGCTTTCGACCGTGCGCCGCGCCGACGTGATCTATGTCATCGACCGCGGCCGGGTGGTGGAGACCGGGACCCATGACAGCCTCTCGGCGCAGGGGGGCCTCTATGCGCGGCTGGCCAAGAGCCAGGACCTCGAGGTCGTGCCGGCGTGAAGGCCCTGTTGCGCTCGGGGCCCGTGCAGGCCCTGCTCGCCCTCCTGCTGGGGGGTTATCTCTGGCTGGTGCTCAGGACGGTGCGCTGGAGCATCGTCAACCGCGCGCCGGCGGACGCCCTGATCGCGGGTTCCGAGGGCTTCATCGTCTGTTTCTGGCACGGCCGCATCGCCGCCTCGATCGGGGCCCAGCCGTTGTGCCGGCCCGCGCGGGACACGCGTCTGATCATCTCTCTGTCGGAGGACGGCGAGTTCATCGCCCGGGCCATGGAGCTGATGGACCTGCCGGCCTTCCGCGGCTCCTCTCGCCGCACCAAGGATCCCAGACGCCGCCACTCGGGCGGGGCGGTCTACCGACAGTCGCTGGACTGGGTGCGCCAGGGCGGGCTCCTGATCCTGACCCCGGACGGCCCGCGCGGACCGGCCGAAGAGATGGCCGAATGGCCGGTGCGCATGGCCTCCCGGACCGGAGCCGCGGTGCTCCTGATGGGCCTCGCCACCATCCCGGCGCTGCGGATGAAGACCTGGGACCGCATGGAGCTGCCCTGCCCCTTTGGCCGGGGCGTGATCCTCTTCGACGGGCCGCTGCATGCGCCCGAAGACCTGGACGCCGGGTCCATGATTGCGCTCAGACGCGAGTGGTCTGCCCGGCTCACGGCCGCCAACCAGGCCGCCGAGGCGACGCTGCGGTGAACGGCTGGCCGATGTCGCTCAGGCTCTATGGCGCGGCGACGGCCCTGGCCGAACCGGCCGCGCCCTGGCTGCTGTCCCGGCGGGCGGCGCGCGGCAAGGAAGACCTGGCCCGCATCGGCGAGCGCCTGGGCCGGGCGTCGGTCCCCCGGCCCGAGCGTCCGCTGGTCTGGATCCATGCTGTCAGCGTCGGCGAGAGCCTGTCGCACCTGCCGCTGGTGGAACGATTGCGTGAGGCGCGGCCCGACGTGGGCCTGCTGGTCACCTCTTCGACGCGCACCTCCGGCGAGCTCCTGGCCCGGCGCCTGCCCGAGGGCGTGATCCACCAGTACGTCCCGATCGACGCGCCCGGGGCGGTGGCGCGGTTCCTGGACCATTGGCGCCCGGTCCTCGCGGTCTTCGTCGAGAGCGAACTCTGGCCCAACCTGTTGAAGGGCGCGCACGACCGCGGCTCGAAACTGGCCCTGCTGGGGGCCCGGATCTCGGCCGGCAGCGCCTCGGGCTGGAGCCGCGCGCCCGCCGCGGCCCGGGCCCTGCTCGGCCTGTTCGACGTGATCTACGCTCAGGACCTGGAGACCCGCGCCTTCATCGAGGAGCACGGCGTCCACGTCTCGGGCCAGCTGGATCTCAAGCGCCTGGCCGAACCCCTGCCGGTGGACGCGGCCGCTCTCGCCGAGCTGAAGGCCAGGATCGGCGAGCGCCGGGTGCTGCTGGCCGCCAGCACCCATCCAGGCGAGGAGCGGCTGATCGCCGGGGCGGCCCGCTCCCTCGAGCCCGCGCCGCTGCTGGTGGTCGCCCCCCGCCACCCCGAGCGAGGCGCGGAGGTCGCCGGAACCCTGGCGGGACTTGGCTGGCGCGTCGCCCGCCGGTCGCTCGGCGAGCCCCTGGGGCCGGGCGTCGACGCCTATGTGGCCGACACGCTGGGCGAGCTCGGGCTGTTCTACCGCCTGGCCGACGTCGCCGTGCTCGGTGGGTCGTTCCTTGAGGGCCTGACC
>CAZTMF010000262.1:0-5096 GCA_964614675.1 uncultured Caulobacteraceae bacterium
TGATCCTGTTCTTCGCCGAGATGTGGGAGCGCTTCTCCTACTACGGCATGCGCGGCCTGTTCATCTTCTACCTGACCGAACACTTCCTGTTCAGCGACACGGTCAGCTCCGGCGAGTACGGCGCCTATACAACCCTGGTCTATCTGGTGCCTCTGGTGGGCGGCTACCTGGCCGACCGCTATCTGGGCGCCCGCAAGGCGGTGGCCTTCGGCGCTCTGCTGCTGGTCATCGGCCACCTCGGCATGGGCCTGGAGGGTAAGCCGGCGGTCCAGACCCTGAGCTACGGCGGGCATGCGTACACCTTCCGCGCGGAAGGTCGGATGGAGACCCACAAGGTCTGCCTGGAGGTGGGGAGCGGCTGCTACAACGTCGCGGCGGCCCCGAAGGGTGGATTGCAGATCCTGGGGCTTCCTGCCAGCGCGCCCCTGCCGCAGATCCTGACCAAGGGCAGCTACACCGAGGGCGTCCAGCGCCAGCAGCTGTTCGTCGATCTCATGTACCTCGCCCTGGCCTTCATCATCATGGGGGTGGGCTTCCTGAAGGCCAACATCTCCTCGATGGTCGGCCAGCTCTACCAGCAGGGCGATCCCCGGCGGGACCCCGGCTTCACCCTCTACTATTACGGCATCAATCTCGGGGCGACCTGGGCGACAATCCTCTGCGGAGCCCTCGGCCAGAGCTACGGCTGGTGGGCGGGCTTCGGTCTGGCGGGCATCGGGATGGTGGCGGGACTGGTGGTGTTCGTCCTCGGCAAGCCCTTGCTCGAGGGTCGCGGCGAGCCACCGGATCCCGTCCGGCTCGCCCGCAAAGTGGCTGGCGTGATCAAGCTCGAGTGGCTGATCTATCTGCTGGGTTTCGTCGGCGTCGTCCTCGTCTGGCGGATGGTGCGCGAGTTCGAGATGATGGGCTGGCTGCTCGGCGCCGCCTGGGTCGTCACCCTCGGCTATCTCGGCTGGTACATGTTCACCAAGTGCGACCGCGTGCAGCGCGAACGCATGATGCTGGCGATGCTGCTGCTGGTGGGCTGTATCGTGTTCTTCGCCCTGTATGAGCAGGCCGGATCCTCCCTGAACCAGTTCGCCGAGCGGAACACGGTCCTGCCCAGCAACGGCTTCTGGACGGTGACGCCGCCGGCGGTCCAGTCCTTCAACGGCGCCTTCATCCTGATCTTCGCGCCGGTGTTCTCGGCCCTGTGGGTCTGGCTGGGGCGCCGCGGCAAGGACCCGTCTCCCCTGATCAAGTTCGGCCTGGGCCTCGCCCAGCTGGGCCTGGGGTATCTGGTCCTGGTCTGGGGCTGCCAGTTCCACGATGCGGCCTTCCGCGTGCCGCTGGTGTTCATGGCCCTGATCTACCTCTTCCACACCACCGGCGAGCTCTGCCTCTCACCCGTAGGGTTGTCGGAGATGACCAAGCTCGCCCCGGCGGCCCTGATCTCCACCGTCATGGCGACCTGGATGCTGGCGACATCGGCGGCGCAGTTCTTGGCCGGCAAGATCGCCCAGCTGACCGCGTCCGAAACCCTGGCCGGCCAGGTGCTGGATCCGGGCAAGGCGCTGGCCACCTATTCCCACGTCTATGGCGTGATCGGCTGGGTCGCCATCGGCGCCGGGGCCGTGATGATGGCGCTGAGCCCCTTCCTCAAGCACTGGGCCCACGAGGTGAAGTGGATCGGCGATCATCCCGCGCCCGAGCCGGTCGCCCCGGCCGTCGACGGCGACCGTCAGGGCGCGAGCGCGGCCGTCCTGCGCGGCGACCGCTAGGCCTGAGCCTCGTCGAGAGCCAGGGCCTCGGCCAGATGGCGGCAGGTCCGGGCGGCCCGGGCCTGGCCTTGGCGGATCCAAAGCAGGACGAGCCCCAGCACCGCCAGCGCCAGCAGCGCCTCCACCGGCGACATCGCGGGCGGGCGGCCCGTGCGGGCGCGGACTGCGTAGCCGATCAGCCCGCCGGCGGCGAGGGCGGCGACCGCGAGGCAGCCGAGGCCCGCCGCCCCGGCCTGGCGCTCCGCACGCAGCATGGAGAGCTCCAGCATCTCGCGCAGCGACGCGACGGCCGTGCGCCCGCCGCCGCCGAGCGATCTGGCCGCGAGCAGCGTCAGGACGCCCACGACACCGACCGAGACCCCGCGGGTGACGAAGTTCCAGGCGTGGCCGCCCACGCCCAGCCACACCGTCCAGGCCGCGAGCCCCAGGGCGAGCACCCCGCCGGCGCCGCCGATCGCGGCGCCGGTGCGCGCCAGCGCTCCCTGCCGGCCCAGGCGCGCCTGCAGCTTCGAGGTCACCAGGCCGATGTCGGGAGCCGTGGCTCTCCAGGCGATGCCCAGGTCGTCCCAATAGGCGTCGTTTCCGCTCATGACGTCTCTCCTCCGATCAATTTCCGTAGCAGGGGCCGGGCGCGCGACATGCGGATGGCCACGGCGTTGGTGCTGACGCCGAGCACGGCGGCGATCTCCGGATGGGTCAGGCCCTCCAGGGCCAGGAGCGCCGTCTCGCGCAGGCCCAGGGGCAAGGCGCGCACCGCCGCGGCCAGCCGTCCGGCGTCGTCGCTGGCGATGGCCTGGGTCTCGGGACTGGAGTCCGGCGCCGCGAGGTCCGCGGGAAGCTCGCCCTGTGGCGGCCGCTTCAGCGCCCGCTGGACGTGGGTCACGGCGCGATAGGCGGCGACACGGGCCACGAAGGTTCTCAGGGCGCACTCGCCGCGGAATCCCGGCAACGCCCGCCAGAGGGCGTAGTGGATGTCCTGGACCAGGTCCTCGCGCGCGGCGGGGTCCGCTTCATGGGCCGCGGCGATGCGCGCGATCATGGCGCCGTGCTCCTTCACGGCGGCGTCGAAGGACGGAGCTGGACGGGGCCTGCGCATGGTCGGGCTCATAGTCGCGCACTGCGGCCGAACCCTTTCATCGGCGGCTCACGGCTTGCGGGAAGCGCCTGGCCCCCTCAAGCTCGACGGCGGGAGGGACAGCCATGCTCGACCACATCACCTTCGGCGTCACCGATTTCGACCGGTCGGTCCGCTTCTACGACCGGGCCTTCGCGCCCCTGGGCGTCCGGCGGCTCTATGACGATCCGAACGGCGGGGCGAGGGCCACCGGCTATGGCGACCAGCGGCCCTGGTTCTGGATCGCCGAAGCGTCGCCGACCTCCGGCCTGATGCACGTGGCGCTCTCGGCCTCGAGCCGCGACCAGGTCGCCGCCTTCCATCGCGAGGCCCTGCTGGCGGGTGGGACGGACAACGGCGGCCCGGGCCTCAGGCCGCAATACCACCCGGGCTACTACGCCGCCTTCGTACTTGATCCCGACGGCCACAACATCGAGGCGGTGTTCCACGACCCGTCGGCGAGCTGAGCCGGCCTCAGCCGAAGGTCTTGCGCAGCCGGACGTGGACGTACTGGCCGATCTCCTGGCGACGGTCGTCGACATAGGCGAGCGAGGAAGTGTTGCGCGGGCCGTTGTAGACGTAGAGCAGCCGCTCGAAACCCCGGCCGGTGGCGTTGTCGAGCTCGAACCTGAGGCTGAGATCGGGCTTGGGCTTGTACTCGAAGAACAGCTCCACCCAGGCCTTCAGCTTGTAGCTGTCGACCTCGCTGAACCGGTACGAGGTCTGGGTCCAGCGGTTGAAGAGGTCGATCCCCCAGGTCGAGCGCAGCCCCGGCAGGTCCTGCGTGAAGTGGGCCTCCCAGTCGAAGCGGTGCTGACTGGACAACGATCGTTCCCGCCCGGTGGTGGGGTCGGTCACCCGGCTGTGGCGCAAGGTGCCCTGGGCCTTCAGCTGCGCGCCCTTGAGCCCCAGCCTGGACAGCGGCAAGGTCAGGTTGCCCTCGATGTCGTCCTCGCTGGCCGAGCCGATGTTGCCTGGCGCGTCGAACACCCCGCTCGAGCTGTAGATCGGGACCCGGTCGACGGCGTCCTCGATGAACAGGTGGCGGTAGGTCAGGACCGCGACCACCCCCATGAAATGCCGCTCGTAGGTTCCCTCCAGCACCCAGTCGCTCTGGGGGTTGAGGTCCGGGTTGCCGGCCTGCACCGAGCCCGAGCCGGTGCCCAGGTGCGATGAGGCCACGAAGTCGGAGAAGTTCAGCTGGCCCACCTCGCGCTCGGCGCGCAGGCGGATCTGGTCGTCGTCGTCGGGCGACCAGGTCAGCACCGTGCGAGGCTTGGGAAACACCAGGGTCTTGGTCAGGACCACATCGCCGGTCGAACCGATCTGCGAGACCTCGGTGCGCAGGCCCGCCTCGAGGGTGAGCTTGGGCGTCGCCTTCCAGGTCGTCGAGGCGGCGACCTCGCCGCGCTTTTCGCTGACGGTCACGTGCGCCGCGGGCAGGTCCACCGGCGCGCCGTCGAACACGTAGGCGCTATCGGTCTTCTGGATGTTGAAGTCGCCCTCGCCGGCCAGCTCGAAGCTGAGGCGCGGGCTCTGGGTGTAGCGCAGGGTGGCGCGGGCGATGCTCTCGCCGGAGGTGTCGGTCTCGGCGAACAGGTCGTTCTCGCTGGACGACATGAAGTTCGAGGGCACGTGCTGGCGATTGTACTTCTGCATCGCCAGGGCTTCGAGCTGCAGCTTCGGCGTCAACGCCTTCTCGAAGTGCATCCCGATCTCGCCGTTCGTGACGTCCTGGCGGAAGCGGAGAAGCTCCAGCCCGACCGGGGTGATCAGGTGGTCGTCCTCGTTGTCCTTGTAGTTCTGCATGTGCGCCAGGGCGCTGATGCGGAACTTGCCGCCCCAGAGGGGCGTCTCGTGCGCGGCGGTCAGGTTGATCTGGAAGCCGCCCGCGCGGGCGTCCAGGTGCGAGCGGACCAGCAGGTTCCCGTCGGGATCGGTGCGCACCCGTTCCCCGTCGCCCTCGCCGTCGTCGCCGAACATGTTGCCCAGGAACGAAGCCTCGGTGGTTCGACCGTCGGCCTTGTGGGTGAACTCCAGTCGGACCGCGGGCGTGATCCGCCCGTCCGACCAGACCTCGGTAGCCACCGCCGCGACGCCGGAGAGTCCGCTGTTGGTCTTGCGGACCACGTTGGCGAGCACGGTGCGGCCCTGCATGTCGATGCCCGGCGCGCCGCCGCGGATCACGTCGATGTGGTCGACCTGGGCTGCCGGAATGCGCT
>CAZTMF010000263.1:0-5092 GCA_964614675.1 uncultured Caulobacteraceae bacterium
CCCAGACGGCGGCGATCTTGTAGAGCAGCGGCTTGTCGGTGTGGGAGTTGGCCGCAACGTTGGACACCGAGAAGTCCGACCGGACGAAGGCCTCCATCAGGGCGAAGAAGGCGATCGCGATGGCGATGAAGGCGCCGACGGCGGCGCCTTCGCCGGCGCCCCGCAGGACCTCGGACCGCCGGCCGGCCGCGAAGGCCGAAAGCCCGCTCTGGGCCATCGACAGCGCCAGGGCCAGCAGCAGGCAGAACGCGCCGAGTTCGGCGATCATGACGCCCCCGCCGCCGGGGCCGCGCCGGCGGCCTGGCCGTCAGGCCGCCATTCGCCGGACTTCTTCAGCGCCTGGACCACTTCCTTGGGCATGTAGCGCTCGTCATGCTTGGCCAGCACCTGGCTGGCGGAGAACTCGCCGGAGGGGGCGAAAGCGCCCTGGGCCACCACGCCCTGGCCCTCACGAAAGAGGTCGGGCAGCTCGCCCTTGTAGACGGCCACCACGTCCGAGGCGTGGTCGGCGATCTTGAAGGTCATGGCCCCGTCGGGAAGGCGCTTGACGCTGCCGGCCTCGACCAGGCCGCCGATGCGGACCACCTGCCCCGCCGGCAGGTGCTTGGCCTTGGCTTCCGAGGGGCCGTAGAAGAACACCACCGCGTCGCGCATGGCGTAGAGCGACAACCCGACCGCCAGAGCCAGGATCGGCGCCGCCACCAGAAGGACCGTCAAACGGCGGCGCGCCTTGCGGGACTTGGGCAACAGGGACATCGATCCATCGGCGTCCGGAACCATCCGCTCCACCGCCGCCTTTCGCGGCGGAACATAATGGTTCCGCCCAGCGGCGCCACACCGCATGCGGTCGCGGTGCGGATTCCCGTTCCGGTCGCTGACGACCGTTGGCGAGTCGTTCTATAGCGGCGCTTCACCTGGGAGATGGTTGCGTGGACGAAGCGGGGCTGCAGCCGATCTCGATGGCGCTGTGGCGGGCGGACCCAGCCGCCTTCGCCGCGGCCCTTCGGCGCGCCTTCGAGGCCACCGGATTCGCGGTGGTCGAGCATCACGGCCTGGACCAGGGGCGGATCGCCGCCGCCGCGGGCGCGGCCAAGGCTTTCTTCGCCCTGCCGGACGCCGAGAAGCGGCGCTGGCATGTCCGCGGCCAGGCCGGCGCGCGGGGCTACACGCCCTTCGGAGTGGAAACCGCCAAGGGCCACCGGCGTCCCGACCTCAAGGAGTTCTGGCACGTGGGCCGGGACTTGCCCGAAGGTCATGGCTACCGCTCGGTGATGCCCGACAACCTCTGGCCCGAACGGCCGGCCGGCTTCCGCGAGGACCTCTCGGGCCTCTACGCCGCCTTCGACGATCTCGGACGGGAGCTGCTGGAGGCGGTGGCCTTGGGGCTGGAGCTGCCCCGGACCTGGTTCGCCGACAAGACCGCCCTGGGCGACAGCATCCTGAGGCTCGCCCACTATCCGCCGGTGGCGCCGGGCGCCTCGGGCGTGCGCGCCGGCGCGCACGAGGACATAAACGTGATCACCCTGCTGCTCGGGGCCGAGGAAGCGGGGCTGGAGATCCTGACCCGCCAGGGCCGTTGGCTGGCGGTGAATCCGCCGCCGGGCTCGCTGGTGGTCAATGTCGGCGACATGCTGCAGCGGCTGACCAATCACGTCCTGCCTTCGACCACCCACCGGGTGGCCAATCCGCCGCCCGAGCGGGCCGGCGCGGCGCGGCTGTCAATGCCGTTCTTCGTGCACTTCGAGCCGGCCTTCGAGATCCGGACCCTGCCGTCCTGCGTCAGCGCGTCAATTCCGGACCGCTACCCGAGGCCGATCACCGCCTATGCCTATCTGCAGCAGCGGCTGGAGGAGATCGGGTTGAAGGCCGCTCAGCCCGCCGCCTGACGCGGACGCAGCGGGATCGGGTCGGCCGTTTCCTCGCTCATCGCCGGTGCGGGCGGCGCCTGGGCGATCCGGCGCAGGATGTCCGCGGCGCGGCGGGTCACCGCCATCAGTTCGGGCGGGGCGTCCTCGCCCCATTCTCCGGCCAGGGCCTTGAGCCCACGGGCCAGCTCGGCCAGCTCCGGCGCCGCGGCGATCAGCCGGGCCTGGGCCTCGACCTTCTGCGGGTCGCGGTCGTATTCGGCGCCGGGCACGCGCCAGCCGCCCCAGTCCTGGGGGTCGGTGACCACAACCGGATAGGTGCCGGGATAGGGGTGGTGACTGCAGTCTTCGGGCTGTTGCCACTTGTTGCGCGCCCTGAGCAGACGCCAGCCGCCTTCGACGCCTTCGGACTTGTCCTCGGCCTGGAGCTCCTCGGCGCGGAAGTCCCGGCCAAGACCCACGTCGTAGGTGATGCGCACGGGCTCGCCGAAGCCTTTGGCCCAGACCGGCACGATCTTCTCGATCACCGCCCAGGTGCCGACGGTCTCGACCCAGACCTTCTGGTTGCGATGGAACTGGGCCTTGGCCATGGGCGCTCCGTGGAATGGGTGCGCAGTATGACCCGCAGTGGTTGACGCCCGGTCAACCGCAAGGCGGCTCACGGCGCAGGCGGTTCATTCTCGTCCCGACCCGCTCTAGGGTCGTCGCCACGATGAGAGACAGCGCCAGATGACAGACGCGGCCGGCCTTTCGCGCGCCGCCCGCCGCCAGCAGTGGCTGGAGCAGGTGGACGCAGCGATGCGCGGCGCCGGCATGGCCGCGGCCGCCCAGCTGTCGATCCAGGCCGTGGCCGAGGGGGTCGAGCATCCGAGCCTTCTCAATCTGGCCGCCTCGGCGCGCTACAGCGAGGGACGCTACGAGGAGGCGGTCGAGCTGCTGAAACGTGCCCGGGCCCTGGCGCCCCGGGATCCGCACGTGCTGAACAGCCTGGGCGTCTGCCTGAAGGCGCTCGGCCGGCTGGGGGCGGCGCTTCAGGCCTATGACGCCGCGCTCAAGGTCGATCCACGCCTGGCCGCGGCGCACTTCAACCGGGGCTCGGTGCTCGACGACCTCAACGACCTTCCCGCCGCCAAAGTCGCCTACGAACGGGCGGCGACGCTGGACCGGAGCTATGTGGAGCCGGTCGCCGCCCTGGCCTGGCTGGCGGCCCAGGCCGGCGACGTGGCCGCCGCGCGGACCCATGGCGAGCGGGCGCTGGCGCTGTCCCCGGCCAATGTGCTGGCGCGCATGGCGCTGGCCTCCTCGGACCTGCAGGACAAGAACCTCGCCGCTGCGGGCGCGCGGCTGGAGGCGGTGCTCAGGGACCCGGCCCTCGGCCCGGTGAACCGGTCGATCGTGCTCGGCCTGATCGGCGACCTGCGCGACGCCGAGGACCGGCCCGCCGAGGCCTTCGCCGCCTATCTGGCGTCCAACGGCGAGATGAAGGCGCTGCACGCCCGCGTGTTCGCCTCGCCGGGCGCCAGGGGGGCCCTGACCTGGACCGAAAGCCTGGCCGGGTGGTTCGGCAGGGCGGACCCGGAGCTCTGGCGGCAGGCTCCGGAGGCGCGGCCGCGGGCGGCCGACCCGAGCGTACATGTCTTCCTGGTGGGCTTCCCGCGCTCGGGGACGACGCTCCTCGAGAACGTCCTGGCCGCCCATCCGGACGTGGTCAGCCTGGAGGAGAAGGACAGCCTGGCGCCCGCGATCGAGACCTATCTCGGCTCGGCCGGCGGGCTCGAGCGGCTGTCGCGCCTGGCCTCGGGCGAAGCCGCCCGGCAGCGCGACGCCTATTGGGCGGCGGTGCGCGGCTTCGGCGTCGAGCCGCGCGGCAAGGTGTTCATCGACAAGATGCCGCTGATGAGCGTGAACCTGCCGCTGGTCGCCAAGCTGTTTCCCAGCGCGCGCATCCTCTTCGCCCGGCGCGATCCCCGCGACGTGGTGCTGAGCTGTTTCCGCCGGCGGTTCGGGATGAACCCGTCGATGTACCAGTTGCTGACGCTGGAGGGCGCGGCCGCCTACTACGATGCGGTGATGCGCCTCGCGGAGCTCTACCGCGGACTCCTGCCGCTGCAGCAGCACCTGGTCCGCTACGAAGCCCTCGTCGACGACTTCGAGGGAGTCGCGCGCGACGCCTGCGCATTCCTGGGCCTTGGGTGGGACCAGGGGCTGCACGATTTCGCCGCCAAGGCCCGCACGCGGGGAATCTCCACGCCGAGCGCCGCCCAGGTCGCGCGCGGCCTCAACCGCGAGGGTCAGGGGGCCTGGCGCCGCTATCGGGATCAGATGGCGTCGGTGCTGCCGCTGCTCCAGCCCTGGGTCGAGCGCTTCGGTTACGCGCCGGACTAGCCGTTGCGCGTGATGCAACGGGGCTGTCAGGCGGGCAATTTCCGGCTCGCCTGCGCCTTCGGAGCCCCGCTATAGCGAAGCCCAACGAGAAACACCCAGGGAGGACGAGCCATGGCCCGGATGGCGGACAAGGTGGCGCTGGTCACCGGCGGCGCGGGGGGCCTCGGCGGCGCGACCGCGCGGCGGATGGCCGAGGAGGGCGCGAAGGTCGTCATCGCCGACCTCGCCGACGAGCAGGGCCAGGCGCTGGCCCGGGAGATCGGCGGAGAGTACCAGCGTCTCGACGTGACCAGCGAGCAGAGCTGGGAGGCCGCGGTGGGGGCGGTCGACGCCCGTCACGGACGCATCGACGTCCTGGTCAACGGCGCGGGCATCGAGGGCGACTTCGTCAACGGCTCGCCCGAGACCACCACCCTGGAGCTCTGGCGCAAGGTGCTGTCGGTGAACCTCGACGGGACCTTCCTCGGCTGCAAGCACGTGCTGCCGGTGATGAAGCGCGCCGGCAAGGGCGCCATCGTCAACATCTCGTCCATGGCGTCCTTCCTCGGCACGCCGGTGAACGTCGCCTACGGGGCCTCGAAGGCCGGCGTGCAGCAGCTGACCAAATCGGTGGCCGTGTTCGGCAGCCGCGGCGGCATGAAGATCCGCTGCAACTCGGTGCACCCGGGGGTGATCCGCACCCGCATGCTGGACGAGATCTACAAGCAGATCGGCCAGGTCGCGAACGTCTCCGCCGACGAGGCCGAGCAGCTCTCCCTGCGCCAGGTGCCCTTCGGCGAGGTCGGCGAGCCCGACGACGTGGCCTGGCTGATCCTCTATCTGGCCTGCGACGAGTCCAAATA
>CAZTMF010000264.1:0-5083 GCA_964614675.1 uncultured Caulobacteraceae bacterium
CCACGCCCCGATCCAGCCAGAAGCGCATGACGTCGAAGATCGCCGCCCGGACCTCAGGATTGCGCCAGTTGAGGTCGGGCTGCTGGGTCAGATAGGCGTGGTAGTAGAACTGGCCGGTCGCTTCGTCCCATTGCCAGCCCGAGCCGCCGAAGTTGCTGAGCCAGTTGTTGGGCGGCGAGCCGTCGGGTCTGGCGTCCCGCCAGATATACCAGTCGCGCTTGGGGTTATCGCGCGAGGACCGGCTCTCGATGAACCAGGAATGCTGGTCGGAGGTGTGGTTGGGCACCAGGTCCAGGATCAGCTTCAACCCTCGGCCGTGGGCGTCGGCGACCAGGGCGTCGAAGTCCCGGAGCGTCCCGAACAGAGGGTCGATCGCCCGGTAGTCGGCGATGTCGTAGCCGAAGTCGGCCATGGGCGAGACGAAGATCGGCGAGATCCAGACCCCGTCCACCCCCAGCGTCTGGAAGTGGCCGAGCCGCTGGCGAATCCCCTGCAGGTCGCCCACCCCGTCGCCGTCCGTATCCTGGAACGAGCGCGGATAGACCTGGTAGATCACCCCCCGCTTCCACCATTCCGCGTCCATGGCCCGACCCTCAGCGACTGTTGCGCCGGCCGACCGTGGGCCGGGCCCGCGATCTCGGCAAGCCGCAGGCAACCGCCGCGCCCGGCCGAGTGTTCCACTCCCGACCGCACCGACGGTCAGGCTGGGGCGGCTTCGCGACGACATAAATCGAAGGAGACACGCGAATGGCCGGACAACTCCAAGGCAAGAAGATCGCCATCTTGGCCACCGACGGCTTCGAGGAGGTCGAGCTCACGACGCCCCTCGAAGCGCTGGAGCAGGAGGGCGCCACAGTGGAGATTGTCGCGCCCAAGGACGGCGAGATCCAGGGCTTCAACCACATGGCCCCCAGCCAGAAGATCACGGTCGATCGGATCCTGACCGAAGCCGAGGCCGGCGACTACGACGCCCTGATGCTGCCGGGCGGCGTGGCCAACCCGGACCAGCTGAGGATCAACGAGGACGCCACGAGCTTCGTGCGCGCCTTCGCCAGGGCCGGAAAGCCGATCGGGGCGATCTGCCACGCGCCCTGGATCCTGATCAACGCCGGCCTCGCGGAGGGCCGGACGCTGACCAGCGGGCCGACCATCCGGCAGGACCTGACCAACGCCGGCGCGAATGTGATCGACCAGGAGGTGGTGGTCGACAACGGCCTGGTCACCAGCCGCGGCCCCAAGGACCTGCCGGCCTTCTGCGCCAAGATCGTCGAGGAGTTCCGCGAAGGCCCGCACGAGGGCCAGGCGCAGGCGGCGATGAGGAGCGGCGACGGCCTGCACGCCGGAGCCTGACCGGGCGGGCATGCGCGGGCGGCCAAAGCCGCCGCCCGCGCACTTCCCCCTTGCCAAAACCGCGCTGCGACCTTAGGCGCCCTCCCGATTTCGCGGCGGAACGTTAGGCGATCTTCAAGGCCGGCGGTTATGCTGGTCCGGACAGAGATTTTGCGACGGCTGCAGCTTTAGGGTTGAAGTCCGAAAGCGCCGCCGACGGGGGGAGAGTCTCGTGAGCACAGGGCCAGCCATGTCAGGCGCTGACTGCGCGGCTTGCGCATGATCGACCGGCACATGGCCCATGCGCCGGCCGCCGGGCGTCCGAGCGCCGGCCACCTGCTCAAACAGGCTTTCCAGACCGCCGCCGGCAAGCGTCTCGGCCGCAGGGACCTGGGGCCCCTGGCCGGACTTTGGCCCTATCTGAAGGCCCACCCGCTCGACACCTTCTGGGGCCTGCTGTTCGTCGTGATCTCGTCGGTGTCCACGCTCGGACTCACGGTCGCCTCACGGGGGCTGGTCGACCACGGCTTCAAGGTCCACACGCCGAGGGCCCTGCTGGGCAGCTTCCTGATCGCGGCCGCGGCGGCCGCCATCTTCGCCCTCGCCACGGCGTTCCGGATCTATTTCGTCAACAAGCTCGGCGAGCGGATCGTGGTGGACCTGCGCAAGGCGGTCTACGACCACGTGCTGAAGCTCGACCTCGCCCAGGTGATCAAGGTGCGCACGGGCGAGCTCCTGTCGCGCATGACCACCGACATGACCATCGTCGAGCGGATGATCTCCAATGGCATGCCCGTGGCGTTGCGCTGCCTTCTGACCCTGGCGGGCGCGGTCGCCCTGCTGCTGGCGGTTAGCCCGAACTTCGCCGGCTGGGTGGTGGTGCTGCTGCCGCTGGGCCTGACGCCCCTGTTCGTCTTCGCCGGGCACCTGCGCCGGCTGTCGACCCACGCCCAGGACCGCTTCGCCGAGGCAATCGGCTCCGCCGGCGAAGGGCTGGAAGGCCTGGAGACGGTGCTCGCCTTCGGCCAGGAGCGGGCCGTCGTCGGCCAGTTCGGCCAGTCGCTGGAGCGCGCCTTCGCCGCCTCGCGCCGGTTCATCCGCGCCCGGGTGACCACCACCGGCCTGATGATCCTGCTGATCGCCGCCGGCATACTGGCGGTGCTCTATCGCTGCGCCATCGCCGTCTTCGTCGATCACTCGATGACCGCGGGGGTCCTGCTGCAGCTCCTGATGCTGTCGGGCCTGGCCGCCTCCTCGGCGCGCGAACTCGGCGAGGTCTGGGGCGAGATCCAGAAGGCCTCCGGAGCCTTGGAGCGGATCGGCGAGCTGATGGCCTGGCGTCCGACCATCGCCGCACCGGCCAAGTGCCGCCCCATGCCCAAGCCGGCCAGGGGCGAGATCGAATTCAAGGACGTGGTCTTCTCCTATCCCGGCCGCGACGATGAGCTGGCGCTGGACGGCTTCTCCCTGAAGGTGCGCCCCGGCGAGCGCGTCGCCCTGGTCGGGCCATCGGGGGCCGGCAAGAGCACGGTCTTCCGCCTGCTACTCAGGTTCTACGATCCCTTGAAGGGCTCGGTCTCCATCGACGGGGTGGACCTGCGCGAGGCCGATCCGCGCGAGGTGCGCCAGCGCCTGGCCCTGGTGGCCCAGGACGCGGCCCTGTTCTCGGGCTCGGCCAGCGACAACATCCGCTTCGGCAACTCCGAGGCCGACGCCGAGGCGCTGAAAGCCGCCGCCAGCGCCGCCCAGGCCGCCGACTTCCTGGCCGCCCTGCCCGAGGGCTTCGAAACCCCCATCGGCGAGCGGGCCCGCACCCTGTCGGGCGGCCAGCGCCAGCGGCTGGTGATCGCCCGGGCCCTGGTCCGCGACGCCCCGATCCTCCTGCTCGATGAGGCGACCAGCGCGCTGGACGCCGAGAACGAGCGGCTGGTTCAGCAGGCCATGCACCAGGCCATGGACGGCCGCACCTCGATCGTCATCGCCCACCGCCTGGCCACGGTGCTCGAAGCCGACCGTATCGTGGTGATGAACGCCGGACGGGTGATCGAGCAGGGCAACCACGCCGAGCTGTCGGCGCGGGATGGGCTCTACGCGCGGCTGGCGCGGCTGCAGTTCGCGGCGAACGCGGCCTAGGTTTTCCCGTCCCACCTCTCCACGCAAGCCGAGCGGCGGCTCGGCCGTGCAGCGTGATGCGACGGCCTCGGCTTTGGGCCTCGGCGCCGAGAGCGTCTGGCCCGCCGCGTTGACGCAGGCGACACACCGCTGAGTCCTCGACCGCGAATCGCGAGATGAAGAGAGAGACGGGACGGCGTGGGGGCCCCAATGGAAGATCAGCCGGCCAACGTGGGATCGTTCAGATCGCTCACGAAGACGGACGTCCGCGTGAAGATCGTCGATATCGGCGCCAATCCGCTGGACGGCGTCCCGCCGTACGAAAAGCTGCTGCGCGCGGGTGACGCCGACATCATCGGTTTCGAGCCGAATCCGGCCGCCCTGGCCAAGCTCAACGAGATGAAGGGGCCCACCGAGACCTATCTTCCCTACGCCATCGGCGACGGTAAGCGACATAAGCTGAACTTCTGCCAGGCGGCTGGCATGACCTCGCTTCTGACGCCAAACCGGGAGGTCCTGGAGCTGTTCCACGGGTTCCCTGAATGGGGAACGGTGATCGGGACCGAAGAGGTCGACACCCAGCGCCTCGACGACATCGCCGAGACCGCCGACATCGACATGGTCAAGATCGACATCCAGGGCGGCGAGTTGATGGCGCTGAGCCACGCCAAGAAGCGGTTGAAGACCACCCTGGTCATTCAGACCGAAGTGGAATTCCTGCCCATGTACGAGGGCCAGCCCCTCTTCTCAGAGGTCGAGATATTTCTGAGAAAACAGGGCTTCATGCTGCATCGCTTCTATCCCACGGTGAGCCGCGTGATGGCGCCGCTGGTGGTCGACAACAACATCTACGCCGGCTTGAGCCAGCTGTTCTGGGCCGACGCGATCTTCATCCGCGACATCACGCGCCTGACGCAGCTCAGCGATCAGCAGCTCCTGAAGATGGCCGCGATACTGCACGATTGCTACGGCTCCATCGACGTTGCTCTGCGCCTCCTCGTCGAGCACGACTCGCGCACCGGCGGCCGCCTGGGCGGAACCTATCTGTCGGCTCTCACGGCAGGCTGAGCGTGGGCTGCGGGACTCAGTTTAGTGGGTTCAATGGGCGAACCGCCCTCGCGGTCGGCGCGCCGTCGAAGGAGGCGCAGGCATGATCGAACCTTCCCGCATCATGGTCACAGGAGGGGCCGGCTTCCTTGGGTCGCACCTGTGCGAGCGGCTGGTCGCGGCAGGCCACGAGGTGCTGTGCGTGGACAACTTCTTCACAGGCCGGCGGCGCAACGTGCAGCGCCTGCTGGACCACCCGAACTTTGAGCTGATGCGCCACGACGTGACATTCCCGCTCTTCATCGAGGTCGACGAGATCTACAACCTCGCCTGCCCCGCCAGCCCGATCCACTATCAACACGACCCCGTCCAGACCACGAAGACCAGCGTCCACGGCGCCATCAACATGCTGGGACTGGCCAAGCGCCTGAGGGCCAAGATCCTGCAGGCATCGACCTCGGAGGTCTACGGGGATCCGTCCATCCATCCGCAGACGGAGGACTACTGGGGCAACGTCAATCCGATCGGCATCCGCTCCTGTTACGACGAGGGAAAGCGCTGCGCCGAGACGCTGTTCTTCGACTACTGGCGCCAG
>CAZTMF010000265.1:0-5060 GCA_964614675.1 uncultured Caulobacteraceae bacterium
CCGACCACCGTGCCGAACACCCGCTCGACCGAGGCGGTGATGGTGCCTCCGACGCTGGTCTGCACCACGATGATGGCGGTGAACACGATCCAATAGGCCTGTGGCGGCTGGAAGATCGCGCCCACGGCGAAGCTCGCCCCGACCGCAACGGCGACCCGCACGGCATGGCGGAGTTCGGCGTGGCGGCGCAGGGCCGGCAGCCAGTTCCATTTCGATCCGGGCTGGTCGGCTGCTCCGGCGGCGGTCATTCCCCGAGGCGCTCCAGCAGCATTTCCAGCGCGACCTTCACCGAGGCCATGCGCACCTCGTCGCGGCCGATGTCGCCGAACCGGACCTCGCGATGGCGGGCTTCGCCGCCAGCGTCGGCAGTCGCGAAATGAACGAGACCTACCGGCTTCTCGGCGCTCCCGCCGCCCGGCCCGGCGATTCCGGTGACGGCGACGGCCAGATCGACGCCCAGCCGCCGGACGGCGCCGGCCGCCATCGCCCTCGCCACGGGTTCCGACACCGCGCCGACGCTGGCGACCAGATCGGCGTCGACGCCGAGCAGGCTGGTCTTTGCCGCGTTGGAGTAGGTGATCAGGCCGCCCTCCACGACGTCGGATGAGCCGGCGATGGCGGTGAGGGCTCCCGACACTAGACCGCCGGTGCAGCTCTCGGCGGTCGCCAGACGATAGCCCCGCACCCGGGCGTGCTCGAGCACCGTTTCGGCCAACTTCCGGATGTCGCCGTCGAACATGCGCGCCTCCGCCTCATTCCCTAGTTCAATCCGCATGCGTCCGGGCGCAAGCTCCCGATCACGGCAGTCGAAGGTGATTCTGCGCAGGGGGAGCGCGATGACCGACACCGCCAGCCCGCGCGCGCCGGCGATCTCCGCGGCCATGCCGTTCACAGCGGCGGTGTTCTTCAGCGCCGCCCTGGTGTTCCTGGTCGAGCCGATGGCGGCCCAGCTGCTGCTGCCGCGCCTCGGCGGCTCGCCGTCGGTCTGGAACACCAGCCTCGCCTTCTTCCAGATCGCGCTCCTGGCCGGCTACGGCTACGCCCATCTGCTCCAGCGCCTGGGCCCTGTCCGCCGCCAGATGGCGGTCCACCTCGTCGTGCTGGCCGCCGCGGCTCTGGTCCTGCCTCTGCGCCTGGGATCCGCGCTCGGCGAGGCGCCGCCTGCGCATCCCGCGCTGTGGCTCCTGGGAGCCCTCGCGACATCCCTGGGGGCGCCCTTCGCCGCGCTCTCGGCCACGGCGCCCTTGCTGCAGGCCTGGCTCGCCCGCGCGCGCCCCGGCGACCGCGATGCATACCGCCTCTACGCCGCCAGCAACCTGGGCAGCCTGCTGGCGCTCGTGGCCTATCCGTTCCTGGTGCAGCCGCTGGTCGGCTTGCATGTGCAAGCCGGCGCGTGGAGCGCAGGCTACGTGCTTTTTGCGATCATGGTGTTGGGCCTGGCCCTGTGGGCGGGCCTCAGGGGAGGCGAGGGCGCCCAGACGCCCGCGCCGGCTGCGGCCGAGGTCTCCTGGAGACTGCGGATCGCCTGGATCCTGCTGGCCGCGGCGCCGTCCAGTCTGCTGCTCGGCGTCACCACCCACATCACCGCCGACGTGGCCTCGGTTCCATTCCTCTGGGTCCCGCCGCTCGCGCTCTATCTCCTGACCTTCGTCCTCGCCTTCCAGACCCGCCTGCCGATCGCGCCCAGGATCGTGCTGGTGCTGCAGGCGATCGCCGCCCCGGCGTGCCTGTGGCTCGTGGCGGTCCAGACTCATGACTGGCTGCCCCTGCTGGGGCTGCACCTTTCGACCTTCTTCCTGACCGCCCTGGTCTGTCATCAGGCTCTGGCCGCCCGCAGGCCCTCGCCGGACCGGCTGACCGATTTCTATCTCTGCATCTCGTTTGGCGGCGTGATCGGGGGCGCCTTCAACGCCTTCCTGGCGCCTGCGCTGTTCGACGATGTCTGGGAATATCCCCTGGTGCTGGCCCTGGCGGGTCTCGCGCGGACGAGCCGGCCTTGGCCCTCATACGGCGTCACCATCGGCCTCTTGCTGGCCGGCCTTGGGGCCGAGCTGTTCCTGGCCAATCCCGACGTTCAGATCGCAGGCGCCTCCGTGGTCGCCCTGGTCCTCTGCGCCTGGGCTTGCGCCTTCCTGCTGAGGGATCGGCCGGCGGCCTTCGCGATCGTCGCCGGAGGCCTCGCGATCGCCGGCGTGGTCGAGCACCAGCGCTATGACGTCACGGAAAGTCACCGCAGCTTCTTCGGGGTGGTGAAGCTCGGCCAGGCCAACGTCGAAGGGCTGGGGACGGTCCGTTACATGGTGCACGGCTCGACGATCCATGGGGCCGAAGCCCTGGCGCCGGCTCTCCGCTGCCGGCCCCTGACCTATTACGCCCCAGGCGGCCCGATGGGGCAGGTCTTCGCGGCGGTCGAGGCCCGTCGTCCCGCCGCGAGCCTGGGCCTGGTTGGCCTCGGGACCGGGACGGTGACCACCTTCGTCCGCCCGACGGATTCCATGCGCATCTTCGAGATCGATCCCATGGTCGTCGGCCTGGCCAGCGACCCGCAGAAATTCGACTTCATCGGAGGCTGCGCCAAGGGTCCGCTCAGCTTCGTGATCGGCGACGCCCGCCTGTCCTTGGCGCGCGAGCCGCCGGGAACGTTCGACCTGCTGCTCGTTGACGCCTTTTCCTCCGACAGCGTGCCGACGCACCTTCTGACCGTGGAGGCGATGCGCATCTATCTGAAGGCCATAAAGCCCGACGGCCTGGTGCTGCTCCACCTGTCCAACCGCAACCTCGAGCTCACCGCGCCCGCGGCGGCGGCGGTCGTGAAGGCAGGCGGCGCGGACCTCACCCAGACCTACGCCCCAGCGCCCGACACGCCCGCCTTCGCCGACGCCGGGGCCATCGTCGTCCTGGCGGCGCGGACGCCCCAGGCGCTGGAGCCATTCCGCAGCGATCCGCGCTGGCGGCCCATGGGCCCGGGCCGCGCCAGGGCCTGGACCGACGACTATTCCAACGTGCTGGGCGCGCTGGTCAGGCGCTATGGGACGCGGCGCTAGGAACCGCCAGGTTCACGGAGTCTCCACCGCGACGATCGCCTGCGCCGCCAGGCCCTCCCGGCGCCCGGTGAAGCCCATCGCTTCCGTGGTCGTGGCCTTCACGCTGACGCGTTCGAGGGGAAGCTCCAGGATCTCCGCCAGGCGGGCTCTCATGGCCTCCCGGTGCGGTTTGATCTTGGGTTCCTCGCAGATCAGCGTGACGTCGGCGTTGATCACCTGGCCGCCCGCGCGGCGCACCAGCTCCAGGGCATGGCGCAGGAATTGATCGGAGGACGCGCCCCGCCACTTCGGATCGGAGGGCGGGAAGTGGTCGCCGATATCGCCTTGGCCGATCGCGCCCAGGAGGGCGTCGGTCAGGGCGTGCAGGCCCGCGTCGGCGTCCGAGTGGCCGACCAGGGCCTTGTCGTGGGCGATCTTCACGCCGCAGAGCCAGACCGCATCGCCGGGCCCGAATCTGTGGGCGTCGAAGCCCTGGCCGACACGGGTGAGGCGAGCCTGGCCCGCCAGAGCCTCGGCCATGGCGAAATCCTCCGGATAGGTCAGCTTCATCAGCATGGGATCGCCCGCCGCGGCGACGACCTTGCCGCCGGCGCGCTCGACCGGGGCCGCGTCGTCGGTCGGCGGATCGGCCAGGTCCCAGGCGGCGTAGCCCCGGGCCAACAAGTCGTAGCGGAAGGCCTGGGGGGTCTGGACCCTCAGCAGCCCCTCGCGGGAGACCGTCGAGAGCCGTCCGTCCTCATCGGCGCGCTTGAGGGTGTCTGCGACCGCCACCACGGGCACGGCGCCGTCGGCGCTCTTCAACCCGTCCAGTAGAACCGCCACGTGGCGTGGCTGGACGAAGGGCCGCGCCGCGTCGTGGATCAGCACCGCGTCCGGCGGCGATCCCCGCAGCGCTTCGAGACCGGCCTTGACGGAGTCCGCCCGCTCGGCCCCTCCCAGGATGATCGTCACATTGGGCAATCCGGCCAGCGCCTCTGCGGCGGCCTCCTCATCGCCGGCGGCGACGGCGACGACCAGCTGTTCGGCTCCGGCGGCAGCCAGCCCTTCCACAGACCAGCGCAGCACGGGCTTGCCCGCGAGGAGGCGCCATTGCTTGGGGCGGTCCCCGCCCGCGCGGCGGCCCGATCCTGCGGCGGCTATGACGGCTGAGAAGCGCACGGCGCCTGTTTCGGCGAGGGGGGCGCCTTTGTCCAGGGCTGGACAAGCCATAGCAAATTTGCCTAAAAAGTGGCCTGTAGTCGTGAGCAATTTTTAGGCACTTTTTATGCCGGCATCCGAGGGCCTCAAGGCCGCCGCGTTCGAGGCAGGCGCCGATCCGGCCCTGGTCATCGGGGCGGATGGGGCTTTGAAGGCGGCGAACGAGGCTGCCGAAACCCTGTTTGGCCAGAACCTGGGGCTGCTCTCCCGTTCGCGCTTCAACGATGCGGTCCAGTCGGGCGACAAGGTGAGCCGGCTGATGGCGCGCGCCATCGAGACTGGATCGCCAGCCCGGGAGCGCGACGTCGAGTTCGCCATGCCGGGGCAGCAGGCCTTCCAGGCCGGGATCGTCGCCTCGCCGCTGCCGGACGGGGCCGTGCTTCTCACCCTGCACCCCTCCGGCGCCAACGTGGCGCGGCGGTCGGTGGACATGCACGGCCTGCGTTCCATCGGCGGGCTGGGCCGGATGCTAGCCCACGAGATCAAGAACCCGCTCGCCGGCATCCGGGGCGCCGCCCAGCTCCTGAAGCAAGGGGTCAAGGCGGAGGACGCCGCCCTGGCGGAGCTGATCGTCGAAGAGACCGAGCGCATCCGCCGGCTGGTGGACCGGGTCGAGGAACTGGGCTGGGACCAGCCGGTGGCCGGCAATCCGGTGAACATCCACGCCGTGCTCGACCGGGTGAAGGCCCTGGCCGCCAACGGGCCGGCCGACGGCCTCGTCCAGCGCGACGCCTACGACCCTTCGCTGCCGCCCACGTGCGGAGACGAGGACCAGCTGATCCAGATCTTCCTGAACCTGGTGAAGAACGCCGCCGAGGC
>CAZTMF010000266.1:0-5052 GCA_964614675.1 uncultured Caulobacteraceae bacterium
GTGCGGGGTGGCGGTCATCAGCAGCAGATAGACCAGCGCCAGAGGCACCAGCGAACGGGTCAGCACGCGGCCGCGGCCACCGCCCGCAGGCGGCTCGCTGATCTGGACCGGCGCATTCATCGACTGGATCGCCGCCGCCGTGGCGGCGGGAAGGCCGCTGGCCTGGAGCGCGCTCAGGCGCAGGGCGGAGGTGAGCTCCGCGCGAATGGCGCCGATCAGACCGCCGTCGGGCCGGCCGTTGGTCCAGATTCGGACGGCCGATCCGGGCGCGCCGAAATCCTTCGGGATGTAGACCGCCACGGCGAAAGGCTTCTTGCCGTCCGGCGTCTGGACGTCGCCCTGCAGCGCGCCCGCCAGGGCGTTTCCGAAGGCGTCGGGGCCGTTGTCCACGGGGGCGCCGCCCGGCGGCGGGATCTCGACGAAATACCGGGGCGGCGGTTTGAACGCTGAGGCCTCCTCCGGGAGCCGCGGCTGGAGGCGGCGCAGCGCCGCCGGAGCGCCGCCGCCCGCCAAGAACCTGGCGACCTCGGCGTCCGAGGCCCACGCCCCTCGCCGCGCCCAAGGCGCCGCGGGATCGACAGAGGCCAGCTTCCAGCGGTCCACGTAGGTGGAAAGGCTGCGCAGGACCTCGCGCTGATGGTCCAGCTCCAGCCGCCGCTCGACCTGGGCGCCGTACCGGCCCGAGGCGTCCACCAGGCTAAAGGCCGAGGTGGTCTGCGGACCGAAGAAGATGGAGCCGAAGATCGAGACGGCCAGCGCCAGGGGCACGATCATCAGCATCACCCAGAAGCCGCGGGTGGCCACGATCTGGCGGAAGTCGCGCGCAGCGACGAGCAGGACGGCGCTCATCTGACGATCTCCTGATCGGCGCCGACAAGGTGGATGAACACCTCGTGCAGGGCGGGACGGTGGATGTCGAAACCGCGGAGCGGGAAGCCCTGGGCCGTGCAGGCCTGAAGCAGGTCGCCCGGGTCGCCGCCGGGCTGCAGCCCGACCTGGAAGCGGGTCCAGCCGTCGCCGGCCGTCCCGAGCGGCGAGGCCGACGCCACGCCGGGCAGGCCGGAAGGGTCGGTGCGAGCGACAAGCGTCAGGCGGGCAGGCAGCGACGCGCGCGCCTCGTCCTGGGTTCCTTCGAACACCTTGCGGCCGCGCGCCAGCAGCAACAGGCGGTCGCACAGACGCTCGGCGTGCTGCATCACATGGGTGGAGAAGACCACGGTCGAGCCGCGGCCCGCCATCTCGCGGATCAGGTCCTCGAGCACGCCCTGGTTCACCGGGTCCAGACCCGAGAACGGCTCGTCGAGCAGGATCAGGCGGGGCGAATTGACCAGCGCCGTGGCCAGCTGGACCTTCTGGGCCAGGCCCTTGGAGAGCTTTCCCACGGGCGCCGCGGCCTTGTCGGTGAGGCCCAGGCGCTCGATCAGTTCGTCCGCCGCCTTGCGGGCCGCACCGGCTTTCATCCGCTTCAGCTTGGCGAAGTAGACGATGGTGTCCCGCACGGTCATCAGCCGGTAGAGCCCCCGCTCCTCGGGCAGGAAGCCGATCTCGGCCGCGTTCTCGCGGGCCGGCGCGCCGCCCATGACCTCGATGCGGCCGGAGGTGGGGCGGATGATGTCGAGCATCATGCGCAGCGAGGTGGTCTTGCCGGCGCCGTTGCCTCCCAGGAAGCCGAAGACTCCTCCCTCCGGCACGGCGAAGCTCAAGCGGTCCACGGCGGTGAAGTCGCCGAATCGTTTGGTCACGTCGTCGAGGACGAGGATGGAGGCGCTCATGCGGCCGCTCCGCCTGTTTGTCAAGGACGCTTTACACAACTCCAGGGGTTGTTCAAGTGAACTTTACCGCCTTGCCTCGCCAGCCCGTCCGCTCGCCTCCTTGGCGCCATGGCGACGCAGGCAAGGCCGCGCTCGCACGGCCGGGTGTTCAGCGACCGTCCGGGCGCGCTATAGGTCAGCCGTAGCAACAGGATCGGGGCGGCATGGCGTCGGATCGGGTGTTCTCTTTGTTCCTTCGGCGCGGCAAGGCCCGCGCGAACGATCTCGGCCGCATGACCCTGGGCGAGCTGGTGGTCAGCTACGCCACCTATCCGTCGGTGCTGCTGTACGCCCTGCTGGCCATAGGCGCGGCTGTCGGCGCGGCGATGCTGGGCGCCCTGCACGCCCCGGTGCGCCTCGCGGCGACGGTGGCCGCGACGCTGGCGATCTTCCCGTTCTACGAATACGCCCTGCACCGGTTCGTCCTGCACAACCGGGCGCTCTACAAGAGCCCGCTGACCGCCGACGTCTGGAAGCGGATCCATTACGACCATCACCAGGACCCGAACCGGCTGGACGTGCTGTTTGGCTCGCCCTCGAACACCCTGATCGGCGTGCTCGCGCCGTCCCTGCCGCTCGGCTACGCCATCGGCGGCTGGAGCTGCGCCCTGGCGGCCGTGTCGATGGCGCTAGTGCTGTTCGCCTTCTACGAATTCTGCCACTGCGTTCAGCACCTGAACTTCACGCCCAGGAGCGCCTGGCTGCGCCGGATCAAGAAGCATCACATGGCGCACCATTACCACAACGAGACGGGCAACTTCGGCATCACCTCGACCCTCGTCGACCGTCTGGTCGGCACCCTCTACGAGGACGCCGCCACCCGTCCGCGCAGCAGCCACATCTACGATCTCGGCTACGACGAGGCCGAGGCGGCCCGCTATCCCTGGGTGGCGGCCCGCTCGCAAAGGCCGGCCGAGAAAGCCTCCGCCGGCTGACGCCATTCGGCGAACAAGCTTCGCCATAAGCGCGCTTGCACTTGCGCACCCTTCCTTTCCGAGTTTGAAAAGCCAAGCATGACGCCGACGCCCACCGCACCGGACCGCCGCTTTCGGGCCGCCGACTTCGCCACCATCACCGAGGCGCTGGACTACGCCGCCGCCGGCGAGACCGGCGTGAACATCTATTCGCCCCGCGGCGAGCTGGCCGAGGCCTTCCCCTATCGGCGGCTGCGCGAGGAAGCGATCGAGCTCGGCCGGCGGCTGCTGGCGTCGGGGCTGCTGCCTGGCGACCGCGTCGGCGTGGTGGCCGAGACCGACGGCGACTTCATCAAGACCTTCTTCGCCTGCCAGTACGCGCGGCTCGTGCCTGCGCCGATGCCGCTGCCGGCCCCGTTCGGCGGCCGCCCGGCCTACGTCGAGCACATCCGCCGCATGCTGCAGTCCTCAGGCGCGCGCGCCGCGCTGGGACCGGAGTCGCTGGGCGACTGGATGCGCGAGGCCGCCGAGGGCCTGAACCTCGAGATCGCGGGCTCGCTGGCCGACGTCGCCGCCGAGGCGGCCCCGGGCGAGCTTCCTGGCGCGGACCCGGACGGCCTCTCCTATCTGCAGTTCTCGTCGGGCAGCACGCGCTTCCCGCTGGGGGTGGCGGTGACGCACCGGGCGCTGATGGCCAACGTGTTCGCCATCTGCAATCACGGGCTCAAGGTCGGCCCGGCCGACCGCGCGGTCTCGTGGCTGCCGCTCTACCACGACATGGGACTGATCGGCTTCTTCCTGGCCCCCCTGGCTGGCCAGTGCAGCCTGGACCTCCTGCCCACCGCCGCCTTCGTCCGCCGGCCCCTGGTCTGGCTTGACCTGATCTCGCGCCACGGCGCCTCCATCTCCTACAGCCCCACCTTCGGCTACGAGCTCTGCGCCCGCAGGGCCGAGACCATGAACGTCGAGGGGCTCGATCTCAGCACCTGGCGCGCCGCCGGCATCGGGGGCGACATGATCCGCCCGCAGGTGCTGCGCACCTTCGCCGAGCGATTCGCCCCGGCCGGGTTCGACCCCAGGGCCTTCGTCGCCAGCTACGGCATGGCCGAGGCCACCCTGGCCCTGAGCTTCGCGCCCCTGGACGAGGGCCTGCGCGCCCACGTCCTGGACGTCGATCGGCTGGAGCGCGACCAGACCGCGGTTCCCGCCTCAAGCGGCTCGCCCCGCGCGCGTGAGTTCGCCCTGTGCGGGCCGTCCCTGCCGGGCCACGAGCTGGTGGTCCGCACCGAGACCGGCGAGGCGCTGGGCGAAGGCCAGGTCGGCCGCATCTTCGCCCGCGGCCCCAGCCTGATGCGAAGCTATTTCGGCCAACCCGAGGAAACCCGGCGGGTGATGTCCGAGGACGGCTGGCTCGACACCGGCGACCTCGGCTACTTCTCCGGCGACGAGATCGTCATCACCGGACGCGCCAAGGACCTGATCATCGTCAATGGCCGCAACGTGTGGCCCCAGGACCTGGAATGGACCGCCGAGGCCGAGGCCGCGGCCCTCCGGAGCGGCGACGTGGCGGTGTTCTCGGTTCCCAGCGAAGGCGAGGAGACGGTGGTGGCCGTGGTCCAGTGCCGCACCTCCGATCCCGACGCCCGCGAGCGCCTGCGCGCCGACATCGCCGGATGCCTGCGGCTTCGCCACGGAATCGAGACCGAGGTCGTATTGGCGCCGCCCCACTCCCTGCCCAAGACCTCATCGGGAAAGCTCAGCCGCTCGAAGGCCAAGGCCATGTACCAGGCCGGCCAGTTCTCGCCCCAGGCCGCGGCCGTCACGGCCTGAGATGCAAGAGCCTCCCCCGGCTCAGAGGCGCATCGCCGCCCTGACCGGCGCGACCGGCTTCCTCGGCCGGACGATCGCCCAGGCCCTGCACGACCAGGGCTATAGCCTGCGGATCCTGACCCGGCCCGATGTCCCTCCGCCCGTCCCGGCCGAGGTGGTGGTCGGGCGGCTCGCCGACCAGCCCGCCCTCGAACGGCTGGTCGAGGGAGCCGATGTGGTGATCCACACGGCCGGCCTGATCAAGGCCCGCAGGCCCGCAGACTTCCCGCCGGTGAACGTCGAAGGCGCGCGTCTTATGGCCGCGGCCGCCGCCCGCATGGCGCCCCAGGCGCATTTTCTCCTGATCTCCAGCCTCTCGGCCAGGGCGCCGCGAATCTCAGCCTATGCCGCTAGCAAGGCGGCGGGCGAAGCGGCGGTCCGAGAGGTCCTGGCGCCGGAGCGTCTGACCATCGTGCGGCCGCCGGCGATCTACGGCCCGGGCGACCGGGAGACCCTGG
>CAZTMF010000267.1:0-5048 GCA_964614675.1 uncultured Caulobacteraceae bacterium
CGCAACTGGGACTACCGCTACTGCTGGATCCGCGACGCCACCCTGACCCTGCTGGCCTTCATCAACGCCGGCCGCCTGGACGAGGCGCGGGCCTGGGCCGACTGGCTGCATCGCGCCGCTGCGGGAGATCCCGCGGACATGCGCATCATGTACGGCATCGGCGGCGAGCGCCGGCTGCTGGAATGGGAGGTCGACTGGCTGCCCGGTTACGAGGGCGCCAAGCCCGTGCGCATCGGCAACGCGGCGCACCAGCAGTTCCAACTCGACGTCTATGGCGAGCTGATGGATGTCTTCCACCAAGGCCGCAAGGCGACCGGACACTTCAACCCCGCGCGCTGGCCGCTGCAGCTGGCGGTGGTCGAGCACGTGTCCGGGATATGGGACAAGCCGGACGAGGGGATCTGGGAGGTCCGCTCGGGGCGCCAGCACTTCACCTATTCCAAGGTCATGGCCTGGGTGGTGATGGACCGGGCCATCCGCTGCGCCGAGGAATACGGCAGCGAGGGCGGCGTCGAGGCGTGGCGGAAGCTCCGTGAACGGATCAAGGCCGACGTCATGGAGAAAGGCTTCGACCGCGAGCGCGGCGTGTTCAAGCGCGCCTATGACGACGGGAACCTCGACGCGAGCCTGCTGCTGCTGGCCGAGGTCGGCTTCGTCGCCGCCGACGACCCGGCCTTCGTGAACACCGTCGAGGCCATCGAGCGCGAGCTCGTGACCCCGGACGGGCTGGTCATGCGCTACGACACCGGCAAGGTGGACGACGGTCTGCCGCCCGGGGAGGGGGCGTTCCTGCCCTGCAGCTTCTGGCTGGCCAATGCGCTGGTGATGATCGGGCGGCTGGACGAGGCGCGGCGGCTGTTCGACCGGCTGCTCGGGCTTTGCAACGACGTGGGGTTGCTCTCGGAGGAGTACGATCCTGTGGCTAAGCGTCTGGCCGGGAATTTCCCCCAGGCCTTTTCGCACGTGGCCCTGATCGCCACGGCGATGAACCTGGCCCACCGATTGAAGCCCAGCGAGCAGAGGGCCGATCCGGACGGCCATGACGCCGCACGGGAGCTGGAAGGCAGCCCCGCGCTTTAGTGCTACATCGACCAGGCGGGCTTGCCAGCCCTAAGCTTTGGCTTGACCATTACCCGACGGGGCCCGGGCGCCTCGTGATACGCAATCGCGGGGCGGCGGATGCTCAGGGGCATAGGTTGGGGTTGGGTGGTTCTGGGAGCCATCGTCGCTGAACTCGCCTTCTTTCCCGTGGCGTTTCTCCACCAGGCCCTGCTTGCTGGCTTGGGAAGCGACATCGCTTCCTGGATCATTCCGGTCGAGTTCTTTGCCGTGATGTTGATCGTCGGCGTGCTTGTCGGCTGGCGTGTCAGGTCGCGGCCGGCGCTGAATGGCGCTCTCGCGGGCCTGGCGGCCGCGGTTCTGATCCTGCCCTTGATGGTGATGTCGCCGCCCCCCCATCCGTTCATGGAAGCCCTGAACGAAGCAGCGAAAGTGCTCGGCGGCGCTCTCGGTGGGGCGCTGGCTGGGTGGAGGCGGACAGCCGCCGCCCTCTGATCTGGTTCAGACCCCCGGCACGTCCGGCCTCAGCCCGAAGGCCGCCTGACCGCGGCCCGTGGGCAGCAGCGGCTGGCTCTGTACGTGCAGGCGGTACATCTCGATGTCGCGGAAATAGCGCTGCAGTCGATTGTCGTGGCGGCCGGCCGAGGCGCCCGTCGCGTGGAACAGCTGCTCGACAGCCGAGCAGGCCATCTTGCAGGCTTCCCGCGCCAGGCCCCAGATCTCGAAGGTGTCGCCCACCGTGATCGGACGCCCCTCCTGGATCGCCCGGCGGCATTGCTCCTGGTAGAGCCGCACGCCATCCAGCGTCAGGGCGCGGGCGGAGTCTGCGAGGCCAAGGGCCTGACCGTAGAGGTTCTGCACGAATGGGTCGTGCATGCGTTTGACGCCCGGCTTGCCGAGGATGTCGCGCTCGCGGGCGGTCCGCTCGAACTCGTCCAGAGCCGCACGCGCCGTCCCCGAGAGGATCGCGGCGAACTCGCAGTGGAACCAGCCCATGGCCACGCCAAGGTACATCGGATTGCCGTGCAGGCGGGTCCCCATCGAGCCGTCGGGAGAGGCCTGGGCCATCATCATGTGGACGTCCACCACGTGGCGGTCGGGCACGAAGACGTTGTCCACACGGACGCTGTTGGAGCCGGACGCCCGCATGCCCATGAACCGGTCCTCGCCCCAGTCGGGAAGGATGGTCAGCTGCTCGCGAGGGATCACCACGAACACGAACCGCGGTGGACCGTCCGTGGCGGGCGCCAGGGTTCCGCCTATGAAGTGGGTCGAGACCGGAACGCCCGAGGCGAACGGCCACACGCCCGACGCCAGATAGCCGCCGTCGGCGAGGCTCAGGGTTCCAGCCGGCCCGATCACGTGCGCGGCGCGGAAGTCGCCGTCGACGCCGAACAGTTCGCGCTGGGCTTCCTCGGGCCAATGGCAGGCGAGGAAATAGGCATGCGAGCCTGCCAGCGCGAAGCACCACGCCGCCGCCGGATGCCCACGCGCGATCTCCATCACCACCTTCAGGAACACCTCAGGCTCCAACTCCAGGCCGCCGAACATCCTGGGCGTCAGGATCCGGTAGAACCCGGCGTCCATGAACTCGGCCTGCAACTCGTCGGAGATCCGCCCCAGCCGGTCGTTGGCCGCCTGCTGCTCGTAGAGCAGTGGTCTCAGGGCGCGCGCCCGTTCGACCAACGACTCGCCGACGTCCGAGGGTTGCGAACTCAAGACTGTGTCCTCCGAGGCGCCAACAGCAGGTCGGCTAGTGCAGCTTGGGCGTCTTCAGGAAGCGCCGGCGGTCGCGCGAGGTGACGGTCACGTCGAAGACGTCGCCCTCCCGGTTCAGGGTCAGGGGCGCGTCGACGCCCGCCGGGCCGAGGGCCCAGATGCCGCGGTAGAAGTCGGCCAGGCTGGAGACCTCGTGGCCGCCGACCGCCAGGACCATGTCGCCTTCCTTCAGGCCAGCGCGGCGCGCCGGCCCGTCGCCGGACGTGCCGACGATCACCACCTTGTCGTCGATCTCCTGGGCCACGACGCCGAGCCACGGCCGCGCGGGCAGGTCGTTCCCGCCGGCCGCCACCGCATCCAGCACGGGCGGCAGCAACTCGATCGGCACCATCATGTTCAGCGGCATCACCTTGCCGGACGAGGTCTGGTGCTGCAGGTGCAGCGAGCCGATGCCCAGGAGCCGCCCGCTCGGCCCGATCAGGGCCGCCCCGCTCCACAACGGATGGGCGGGGGCGGTGAAGATGGCGTCGTCGAGCAGGTACTCCCAATAGCCTGCGAATTCCTGGCGCGCGACGATGCGCCCGGCCACCGAGTGCTCTCGCCCGCCGGCTCCGGCGATGATCACCTTCTCGCCCACCGGCGCGTGACCGCTCTCGCCCAGCGGCAGGACCGGCGCGGCCAAGGGCTCAAGCGCCTGGACCAGGCCGAAGCCCGACGCTTGGTCGAAGCCCAGCACATGGGCGGCGACCTCGCGGCCCTCGGCGGTGGTCAAGGTCACATGGTCGGCTTCGGTGATCAGGTAGCTGATGGTCAGCACCAGGCCGTCGTCGCGGATCAGGACGCCGTTGCCGATCCGCTCGGTGCCGAGCGCGCTGGCGGTGAAGGCGTCGGGCGGTACGCTGGCGCGCAAGCCCACCACCGAGGAGAGGGCCCAATCCAGGTCGAAGGCGTAATCCTGGGCCTGGGGCTGGGCCTCAGCCGGCACGCGCCACTCCTCGAACCATTCTTCCACTTAGGCGGACCCTCGGACTCTTCGGCGAGCGCTAGATGTAGGCCCACGGGGCCGAATCCTCCAGCCGCCTCGGGTCAAACTTCGCCTAGACCTCGACCACGATCTTGCCGATCTGCTGGTTGGACTCCAGGTAGCGGTGCGCCTCGACGATGTCGTCGAACTTGAAGACGCGGTCGACCACCGGCGTCAGCCGCCCTTCCTTCAGTCCCTGGCGGATCAGGGCCTCGCCCCGGGCGAAGCGGTCGGGCTTGTTCCAGATGGTGGAGGCGACCCAGCCCCTGAGGCTCAGGTTCTTGAACGCCGCCGGCCAGTGCGGATAGGGCGTCGGCTGGCCCGACAGCCCGCCATAGATGAACAGGATCCCGTCCTCCGAGAGGGCCTGGGCCAGGGTGTCGACATAGGGCCCGCCCACGGGATCGAAGGCGATCCGAGCGCCCTTGCCGCCGGTGATCCGCTTGATCTCCTCGACCAAGTCCTGCTCCTCGGTGGCGACCACATGGGCCGCGCCGTGAGCCAACAGGGCCTTCTCCTTGCCGCTACGCCGGGTGAGGGCGATGGGCGTCGCGCCGGCCCAGTTGCAGAGCTGGATCGCGGCCAGGCCCACGCTCGAGGAGGCGGCGGGGATCATCACGAAGTCGCCCATGCCGGCCTTGCCGAACTCGGTGACCGCCATGGCGGTGAAGTACTGCATCCAGATGGCGGCGGACTCGATCTGAGACAGCCCCTCCGGCGCCGGCAGCAGCGCGCGGGCCGGCACGACCGCCGCCTCGGCGTAGACGCCGTACTTGCCCTGCTGGAACATCGGCAGGATCGAGACGCGTTCGCCGGGCTTGACGTTGACCACGCCTTCGCCGACCGCCTCGACCACGCCCGACGCCTCGTAACCGATCCGGGTGGGATAGCCGGGCGGCTGGATGTAGCGCCCCTCGCGGAACATGGCTTCGGCGCGGTTCAGCCCGATGGCGTCGATCTTCACCCTGGCCTCCCCGGGCTCTGGATCGCCGACCGGCAAGTCCTCGATCCGCAGCGCCTCGGGGCCTCCGGGCGTGTGCACCCGCACCACCTTCACCATCGCGTCCTCCGTGTCTTTGGCCGACAGCGCTACTCCCGGCGCGCGATCCGGGCCAGCCCCGCCATGGCGAAGCCGAAGAAGTGCTGGGTCAGGACCTCCTCGTCCATGGCCGGAAGATCCAGCGACGGATGCATGCCGCTGATGATCTGCCGGTCGGCGATCAGCAGAAGCTGCAGCGGCGCCACG
>CAZTMF010000268.1:0-5033 GCA_964614675.1 uncultured Caulobacteraceae bacterium
AGGGCCTGAGCCCCAAGGAGAACCGGGACATCCCTCCCCTGGACTATCCCCTGGTCTACCGGCTGAAGCGCGAGCGTCCGGATCTGGAGATCATCATCAACGGCGGCGTCCGGTCGTTAGAAGAAGCCGAAGCCCACGTGGCCGAGGGCGTCGACGGGGTGATGCTGGGCCGCGCGGCCTATCACGAGCCGGCGTTGCTGGGGGAAGCCGACCGGCGGCTCTACGGCGCGATGGGCCCGGACGTGACGCCGGAAGCCGCGACTCGCGCCTTCCTGCCCTATGTCGAGGCCAAGCTGGCCGAGGGCGTCAGGCTGCCGGCCATGACCCGCCACATGCTGGGGCTGTTCCACGGCCGGCCGGGCGCGCGGACCTGGCGGCGGATCCTGACGGTCGAGGCGATCCGTCCGGGCGCCGGCGTCGAGGTGATCGAGCGGGCGCTGGAAGCGGTGACGAGCCCGGCCGAGCGGGAGCTCACGCCAGCCGCGTGAAGCCGTCTGGGCTCCAGTCCTCGCTGCCCACTCCGTGGTGGGCGAAGAACAAGCCCGTGGGATCGTACCGGTCCTTGATCGCCCTCAGCCATGCGTAGTTGCGGCCCCAGAAGGCGTGCTTCCAATCGGCGTTGAAGTAGTTGCTCTCCGAGACGTAGGAGCCTGCCTCCGGCGCGACTTTCTTCAGCTCGGCGGCGGCGCGGTCGACGGCGGCGGCGTTCCGGCGGCCGCCAGCCGGATCGGGCCTCGGCAACCAAGGCAGGGGCGGATTCCCCCCGGTCGCGGTGATGGCCAGGGCGAAGGCGGTCAGGACGGCGGGGTTGGTGGCCGTGTTCGCGGCCTGCCGGATGGCCTGCGCGGGGGCCCCGGCCAGGCCCTTGTTGAAATGCAGCTCGACGTCCATCGACCGGCTAGCGGCGAACAAGGCCTCGCTCAGCCGTCCCCGCCGGTCGGGCCGCAGCAGGGCCTCGGGCAGCCAGACCGACTCGTATCCGTGCAGGAAGCCGCTGGCCTGGTCCTGGTCGCCGCGCCACCAGGCGTGCGCCGCAGGCGCTCCGGGCCGGTCGTCAACGACCATCGCCTTGTCGCCAAGCTTGCTCCGGCCCTCCGCATCCCACCATCCGCGGGCCGGCGCGGCGCCGATCTGGACGGCCCCGCTCAGGGAGAAGTCCTGGGGCGAGGCGGCCACCCAGGTCAGGAACGGCCGCCAGACCTCCTTGGCCTCGGCGCCGTCCAGGCCCTGGCTGACCATGCGGATGTGGAGGACGTTGTCGCCTTTCACCCGCGCCTGCTCGCCCCAATGCGGGTTGAACAGGGCCTCGCCATAGAAGGCCATGAACCGGTCGATCAGCCGACGATAGGCGTCGTCGGAGGCGGCCTTGATGTCGAGTTCGGCCCAGCCGAAGGTCCTGGGGAGCTCGTGTGTGCGCAGGGTCAGGCGCGTGACCACGCCGAAGCCGCCCCCTCCCCCGCCTTTCAAGGCCCAGAACAGATCGGGATTGCGGCAGGCGTTGGCGATGCGGACGACGCCGTCGGCGGTGACCACCTCGGCCTCGAGCAGGCCGGCCGCGGCCATGCCGAAGCCCTTGGAGAACGAGCCGAAGCCGCCGCTCTGGACATGGCCGGCGACGCCGACGGTGGTGCAGCCGCCCCCTTGGACATAGCGGCCGGCCTTGGTGGTCACCGCATCATAGGCGTCGATCCACATGGCCCCGGCGTCCACGGACACCGCCGGCTGAGGCGCCTGCCGCCCCCCGCAGCCCTGGGGAATGAAGGCGTCGTGCAGCTCGATGCGGCGCATGGCGCGGGTCCAGACCAGGAGCGAGTCGGCTGCATTGGACGTCCCCTGGTAGCTGTGGCCGCCGCCCTTGATCACCAGCCTCAGGTCGTGGCGCCGGGCGAAGTCGACCGCGGCCGCCACATCCGCGGCGTTGCGGGCCGCCACAGCGTAGGCGCTGGGCTGGGCCGTCCATGCGTCCAACCAGCCCATCAACTGGGTCCCGCCCGGCTGGTCCCCGAGGAAGATGGGATTGCGGAGCAGCTTGAAGCAGTCCGCCACCGATGTCGTGTGACAGGCCGCCACGGGCGAAACTGGCTTCACCAGGGCGCCCCCGACCACCCCGTTCAGCTCCGCCCACCGCGCCTCGGTCGGCCATCGAGGCTCCCCCGGCCGCACCCGCCTGAAGCCGGCCGCCTGGGCGGGCGGTGACGCCAGGCTCCAGGTCGGAACCATCGCCGCGCCCGCCAGAAAGGATCGCCTGCGCATGCCGTGCCCCTCCGCTCGGCGCCTCAAGCTGGGCTTTGCCTCGCGCCTCGGTTGCGGATAAGCGTCGAGACGGCCCCGCGGCGCTACGGCGGGGGGATAAATGACGACCTGCCTGGGACGGGCGGAATGCCGACGGTGACGAACAGCGGAGAGTCCGGGACCAGCGGAATTCGCCAGCGTCAGGTCTACTGGATCGTCTACGCCGGCTACGCGGCCCTGATCCTCGTCAACAACCTGGTCAATGCGGTCTCGCAGACCACCGAGCTGGAGCGCGCCGGCCGGCATTTCTGGGCCTGGGAGCCCTATTGCTGGGAGATGACCAGCGCCGTCTTTTCGATCGCCCTGTTTCCCGCGGTGGCCTGGCTGCTGAGGTTTGCGCCGCCGGGTCCAGGGCGCTGGCTGAAGTTCGGGGCGGTGCATGTCCCCGCCACTTTCGCCTATTGCCTGGTCCACGTGCTCGGCTTCGCGGGGTTGCGCCGGCTGATCTACCTGGCGGTGGGCGGCCACTATAGGGGAGCCCTGGACCTCGGTTATGAGTACCCGAAGGACCTGCGCAGCTACCTCAGCCTCCTGGTCACGCTCTGGGCGGCCGGCGTGATCGCCAGGCTCTGGGCCTTGGCCGACGAGCGGCGCGCCGAGCCCGCGGCCGCTGCCCTTTTTGACATCAAGGAAGGAGCCCGCACGATCCGCGCGCCGATGGCTGAGATCCTCGCGGCCACGTCGGAGGGAAACTACGTCGAGTTCCATCTGGTGGACGGCCGGCGTCCACTGATGCGCACGACCCTGACGGCCGTCGAGGCTTCGCTGGGTCCACACGGCTTCCTGCGCACGCACAGGTCCTGGCTGATCAATCCCAGGCGCGTGCGCGGCCTCGTCGCCAAGGGCGCCGGGGACTATCGCGTGGAGCTGGAGGGGGGCGCGGAGGCCCCTCTATCGCGGCGCTTCCCCCAGGCCCTGGCGACGCTTCGAACTCCGGTCAGGGCTTGAGGATCAACGCAGTCTTGGTGGCCTCGAAGCGGGAGAGGCGGCCGAGGTAGGTCATGCCGAGCAGCGAGGACGGCAGGCCCTTCTCGATGACCAGGGCGTCGAAGTTGTCGCCTTTGGGCCGGCGACCGAGACGCCGGCCATGACCCGCCACATGCTGGGCCTGTTCCACGACCGGCCGGGCGCGCGGACCTGGCGGCGCGTCCTGACGGTCGAGGTCCATACCCGTCGGACATGCTTGGCCATCCTGGCCGGATGACCCTATTCTCGACGCCTGCCTCTGCGACGGGGCCGTGCAGGGGGGTCGATGCCAGCAGTCGACGAGATCGATCGCGCCATCCGCCGCCTGCAGGCGGACTACTGGGCTCGGGTCGACGAGCTGGACCCGGCGCCGGCCGATGCGCTGTTCGCCGAGGACTGCGTGTTCGAGCTGGGCTCCCTGACCCTGCGCGGCCGGGGCGAGATCGCCGCCTTCTTCCGCCGGCGCCAGGAACAGAACGCCGCCTCCGGGCGGGTGACGCGACATCTGGCCGCCAACCTCCGGCTCGATATCGTCGGCCCGGACGAGGTCGCGGTGTTCTCGACGGTGCTGGTCATGAGCGGCTACGGGGCGTCGCCGATCGACTCCGGCCTGCCCTCCGTCGGAGACTTCGAGGACCTTTGCATCCGCGCGGATGACGGACGCTGGCTGTTCGCCGGCCGCAAGGCGAGCTCCGTATTCGCCGGCCCGGACGCGGCGCCCTTCGCCAAGGCCGCGCCAACCATCCCGCAGGGAAAACGCCCATGAACCCGGTCTACGTCGCCTGCGTGCCGCACGTGCCCTTCCTGGAGACCCAGGACAGGTCCCATACGCCCGAGTTCTGGGCCAGCTACGATCAGCGGGTCGCCGAATTCCAGGCCTTCGACCCCGAACTGGTGGTGGTGTTCGGCGCCGATCACTACGACGGGCTGCACCTGAAGCTGATGCCCGCATTCACGGTGATCCAAAGGGCCGAGGCCCTGGCCGACGTCGGCGGCTTCCCCGGGCGGCTCGACATCCCGGCGGACATCGCCCTGGCCTGCGCCGAGCAACTCGTCGAGGAGGAGTTCGACGTGGCCACGTCCTACGCCATGATCCTCGACCACGGCTTCAGCAATGTCATGCACCACTTCATGGGAGCCCTGGACGCCCGCCCGGTGCTGCCGATCCACATCAACGCCCTTTGCCATCCCCGGCCGACCTTCCGCCGCTGCCGCCGGCTGGGCGAGGCGGTGGGCCGCTTCGTCTCGGGACTCGGCCGCCGCGTGGCGATCCTCGGCTCCGGTGGGCTGTCGCACGAAACCGGCGCGGTCTTTCCCCAGTACGACACCGCGCCCGACGAGCGGATCCGGGATTTTATCGTCCACGGCGGCGACCAGGGCGAAATCACCATGAGCCGGTGGATGGACGACATCCGCAACGTGATGCTCGAGCTCTCCGGCCCGATGGCCTCCGGAGCCTTCGTCAACGAGAAGATGAACCCCGAATGGGACCAGCAATTCCTCGACGCCGTCACGGCCGAGGACCTCAGCCGCCTCGACAGCTGGCGGGACACCGAGGTGGAGGCCGCGGCCGGCAACGGCGCGGGCGAGGTCCGCCAGTGGATCGCGGCGGTGGCGGCCGCGCGCGCGGCCGGGGCCGGCCGGCCCGTGCTCGACCACTACGAGCACCACTCCGCCATAGGCGTCGGGGCGGCGGTGATCCATGCCCGATCGGCCTGAGCCGCCCGCGCTCGTCCTGCTGCATGGATGCGGCGGCGCGGCCCGCGCCGCCTTCG
>CAZTMF010000269.1:0-5031 GCA_964614675.1 uncultured Caulobacteraceae bacterium
AACCTGTCGCGGGCGCTGGAGCGGCTGAGCGATCTGGGCTGGCGGGCGGTGGGCCTGGACGGCGAGGCCAAGGAGCCGCTGGAGGCGGTGCTGGACGGCGGGCCGACCGTGCTGGTGCTGGGCTCCGAGGGCGAGGGCCTGCGCCGGCTGGTGGCCGAGCATTGCGATGCGACCGCCAAGATCGCCATGGCCGAAGCCTTCGAGAGCCTCAACGTCGCCTCCGCGGCGGCGGTTGCGCTCTATCAGGCCCGCCAGCTCGCGCGGGCGGGGAATCGCATACCCTGACAGGGCGGAACGTCTTGAAACGGGTCCGCGGCGGGGTCACCTAAACCCCCGGCTTGGCTGTGCGTTAGAGCTGTAGCTGAAGCTCCCAGGGGAGTGGAGATGGGTGAGACGATGATCCGTTGGCCGGCCTGCGCCGCAGCCTTGGCCGCCGTCGTTGCGCTGTCCGCCTGCAGCCGCTCAGCTCCGCCCGAGGCGCCTGTGGGCCCGCCGCCCCTGGCCGAGCAGGCCGCGCCGCCCCTGGCTGGCGGCCCCTCCTCGCAGGCCGAGTCCGACCGCGCGCTCGCCGAAGCCGCCGTGGCCGCGGGCGACACCGCTAGCACTGCGCCGTCCCTGACCGCCGAACCGGTGAGCTACGAGACCGGCTACGGCCGGATCTATCGCGACGCCTACGACCACCGAGGCCCCGGTTACGCCCAGCGCGAACGCCAGCTAGCCTACGAGCAGCGCCTGGAGCAGGAGCGTCACGCCGCCCGCGAGCGCTACCTGGCGCACGAGCGGATCCTGGTCGGGAAGCACAGGCCCACGACCCGTCATCGCTATGTGCGGCATTGGTACTATCGCCATCACCAGCTGGTGTTCGAGCATCCCCAGAGGAGCCGGCCGCTCCGCCAGGTCCGGCCCCCAGCCGCTGTCGCGGCGCCTGCGCCCCAGCTCGCCGGCAAGCCCGCGCCCAGCCCCGCCAGGCTAGTGCGGCCGCGTCCGATCGTAATGAAGCCTGCGGCACGGCCGGTCGTGCTGCAGCAGCCGCAGGTCAAGCCGATCGACCATTCCCTGGCCCTGCCGCTCATCACCGCCCAGGCCCCACCGGCGATCACGCCGGACCAGGCCGCGGCTGCCCCCGCCGTGGACCTCGGAACCCAGCTCGGCGAGCTGACCTCGGCCGCGGCCCTGGACATGAAGAACACCCGCCTCGACCTGCCCGCGGCCCTGTCGACCGGCGGTGAAGGCAAGGTGACGCTGACCCTGCCGCCCGACCTCCTGGCGACTATCCAGGCCAAGGCGACGGCCGTAGGCCTCGGGGCCTCGGGCCGGAAAGTGTTCATCACCGCCAAGCTCGCCGGCCAGGGCTATGAGATCACGCCCAACCAGGGCCAGACCGCCCGCATGGACGCCGGTCCCACCGTCTTCGCCTGGGACGTGAAGCCGTCCGCGGCGCCCGGCGGCGTGCTGACCGCCGACATGACCGGCTCGCTGCAAGGCCTCGGCGAGGCCAAGACCTTCGCCCTCGGCGCCGTCACGGCCCAGATCCTGGGTCCCGCCCAGGCCGCAGCCGCGCCGGTCTCCGCCCCGGCGGCGGCTTCGCAGGTGAGGCTGCCCGACCTGGCCCACCTGCAACTGGGCGGGCTGAAGCTGCCGGATCTGTCGCGCCTCAAGCTGCACGACCTGGCCATCCCGGGCCACCCGACCGTGACCGTGCCCGGCCTCGGCCCTGTGGCGTCCGAGAAGGTGGTGGGTTCGGGGCTGATCGCCCTGGTCCTGATCTTTCTGGTCGCGATCGTGCGCAGCGCCAGCGCCCGGCGCGAGCGGGCGGAGCGGCGAAAGCGCTTCCACAGCTTCGAGGCCGCACAGTTCGGCGACGAACACCTTTAGCGCCTGAGCGGGCTGGCTTGCCCCACCGGCCCAGCCCAGGCATGTGAAGACCATGTTCGACGTGGCGGCCCTCCTTGTGCTCCTGCAGGTCCTGCTGATCGACCTGACCCTGGCCGGCGACAACGCCGTGGCCGTAGGGCTGGCCGCCGCCGGCCTGACGCCCTCCCAGCGGCGCATGGCCATTATGTCGGGCCTCGGCGCTGCGGTGGTCTTGCGCATCGGTTTCGCCCTTTTGGCGACCCAGCTGCTGAACATTATCGGCCTGACTTTGGCGGGCGGCCTGATCCTGCTCTGGGTCTGCTGGAAGATGTGGCGCGACCTCAGGTCCGCCCACCATACCGACGGCGCCGCGGCGGGGACCCGGCCGGCCAAGAACTTCGGCGCCGCGCTGCTGCAGATCATGCTGGCGGACCTTTCGATGTCTCTGGACAACGTCCTGGCCGTGGCCGGCGCCGCACGCCAGCATCCCGCGCTGCTGGTGTTCGGCCTGATCCTGTCCATCGCCCTGATGGGCGTCGCCGCCAATTGGATCGCGCGGATGCTGAACCGGGTGCGCTGGATCGGCTACGTCGGCCTGATCGTGGTGGTCTACGTGGCCCTGCACATGATCTGGGACGGCCACCGCGGACTGGTCATCGATATGAACCGGACAGCCCAGTACAACGCCACGGTTCCGGGCGTCATCCGGATCAGCCCGGCCGAAATCGCCGAACACAAAGCCGAGCGCGGACATGCGAAGGGCCGGTCCTGACGGGCCGGCCCCTGCTGTTCCCGAAGATCAGCGCCCCTAGGGCGTGATGCGATAGTGGCCCGCGCTGTCAGGGCAGACGCGCACGTAGCGGTCGTCCATCGAGCCGTCGACATAGGCCGGCGCGATCGCCAGTCGGCAGCGATGGGACACGTAGTAGTCATAGCCATAGCGGCCGCCGTAACGGTCGCCGTCGGCGACGCGGTACGGATAGGTCTCGTCGTAGGCGAAGTAGTAGCCGGTCGAGTCGCAGTGCGCCGAACTCGAACCCGCCGCCACGCCGATGGCGCCGCCGGCGACGCCGCCCAGGATGGCGCCGGTCGTGTGGTTGCCGCGGCCCGCGATGCTGGAGCCGATCGCCGCGCCGGCCAGGGCGCCGATCACGCCGCCGGCTGCGGCGCTGGACGACGCGCGCCGTTCACAGGGGCTCGACCGATAGTAGTCATAGCCGCCGTGGTAGGTGCGGCCGTAGCTGTAGCGGCGGTCCCAGGAGCCCACCCCATATTGGGCGTCGTAGTCGGCGCGTTGCTGCTCGTAGGCGTCGCGGTCGCCGTTGTACTGCGCGCGCGAGGCGTCATAGGCGTCGCGGCGGTCTTGCCAGGTCTGGGTGCGACTGTCGTAGGCGCCGCGCTGGTTCTGGTACTGTTGCTGCTGGTCCTGGTAGCGCTGCTGTGCGTCCTGGTACTGCTGCTGCTGCGCGTCGTAGGCCGCCTGGTCCTGCGGGTTCACGCTGGACGGCGTGCCGTATTGGGGCTGGGCGGTTGTGTTGTTGGGATACCAGCTCTGAGCGAGGGCGCTGGTGCTGGCCCCCACGATGAGCACGCCGGCGATGGCCAGCCTGAACGGAATGGACTTCATGAGGTGGACGCTCCTGTGTCGGCCCCCCACCGACTTAGAAGCTCAACGCCGGCCTTTCCGGAACGTTTCAACGGCCAAGGTTCAGCTCTGGCCGGCGAACTCCGCCTTCCATTCCTCGATCTGGGCGTCCTCCAGTTTTCGGAACAGGACCTCGGGCGCGCGCACTGGACGCCCCGCCTCCACGCGGCCGAGCTCAGCCGCGGCGTCCGCCGACGGCCAGGCGGCCGGATAGGCCTCGCCTACGGCCTCGGAAATCTTCTCCGCGGCGAAGGGAATGAACGGGGCGGAGATCCGCGCGAACAGGGCCACGAGGTTGATCCCCGTCCGCACGATCGCCGCGGCGCGCTCCGGATCGGTCTTGATCGCCGTCCATGGCGCGGCCTCGGTCAGGTACTCGTTGCCGAGCACCCAGATCCCCCGCGCCGCCTGGGCCGACTTGCGCAGCTCCATGGCCTCGAGTTGGGCGGTCAGGTCGGCGAGGGCCGTCGACAGGTCCTGGAACAGTTTCTGCTCTAGCGGACCCGGTTCGCCGCCCGCCGGGGCCACGCCTTCGAAGCGGGTCTCGCAGAACTTCAGGATGCGGTTGACGAAATTGCCGAGCACGTCGGCAAGGTCGCGGTTCACCGCCGACTGGAACTGCTCCCAGGTGAAGGCCGAGTCCGATCCCTCCGGGCAGTTCGCGGTCAGGTACCAGCGCCAGTTGTCGGCCGGCTGCAGCGCCAGCGCCGTATCCATGAACACGCCGCGCTTGTTGGAAGTCGAGAACTTCTCCCCGTACCAGTTCAGCCAGTTGAAGGCCTTGAGGGTGTCGACCAGCTTCCACGGCTCGCCAGAGCCGATGATGGTCGCGGGGAAGCTCACAGTGTGGAAGGCGACGTTGTCCTTGCCCATGAACTCGACGTATCGGACGTGGCCGGCGCCCTTGTCGGTGCGCCACCAGCGCTCCCAGTCCTGGCCATTAGCCTCCGCCCATTCGCGGGTCGCCGCGATATATTCGATGGGAGCGTCGAACCAGACGTAGAAGACCTTGTCTTCGAATCCCGGCCGCGGCAGGCCGCCGCGCGCGACCGGCACGCCCCAGGCCAGGTCGCGGGTGATGCCCCGGTCGATCAGCCCCTCGTCCAGGTGCTTGTAGGCGATCGAGCGGGCGAGCGCGGGCCATTCGGTCTTGGAATCCACCCAGGCGCGGATCTGCGGCTCCAGCTTGGTCTGCAGCAGATAGAGGTGCCGGGTGTCGCGCACCTCGAGGTCCTTGGAGCCCGAGATCGCCGAATAGGGTTCGATCAGGTCGGGGGGATCCAGCAGCCGGCCGCAGTTGTCGCACTGGTCGCCCCGTGCGGGCCGATAGCCGCAGTGGGGGCAGGTCCCCTCGACATAGCGGTCGGGCAGGAAGCGCTTGTCCTCGACCGAATAGATCATCCGATCGGTGCGCTCTTCGATGTAGCCGTTGTCCTCCAGCACCTCGGCGAAGTGCTGGGTCAGCTCGTGGTTCTGCGGCGAGGACGAGCGGCCGAACCAGTCCCAGCTGAGGCCGAAGCCGCGGCCGATCC
>CAZTMF010000270.1:0-5022 GCA_964614675.1 uncultured Caulobacteraceae bacterium
TCCGAGGAGCGCTCCGAGCCCCCCGACATCGACGTCGACTTCGAGCACGAGCGGCGCGAGCAGGTGATCCAGTACGTCTACGACCGCTATGGCCGCCACCGGGCGGCGATCTGCGCGACGGTGATCTGCTACCGCAAGCGCTCGGCCATCCGCGACGTCGGCAAGGCGCTGGGCCTGACCGAGGACGTCACCTCCGCCCTGGCCAACACCGTCTGGGGCTCCTGGGGCGACGGGCTCAAGGACGAGCACGTCAAGGCCGTGGGCCTGAGGCCCGAGGACGGGCGGCTGACCCTGGCGCTGGAGCTGACCCGCGAGCTGATGGGCTTCCCGCGCCACCTGTCCCAGCACGTGGGCGGCTTCGTCCTGACCCAGAAGCCCCTGGTGGAGACCGTGCCCATCGGCAACGCCGCCATGGAGAAGCGCACCTTCATCGAATGGGACAAGGACGACATCGACGAGCTGGGGATCATGAAGGTCGACGTGCTGGCGCTGGGCATGCTGACCGCCATCAAGCGCGCCTTCGACATGATCGAGCTGCACTTCGGCGGCGAGCGGCTGGAGCTCGACACCGTCCCGCCCGAGGACCCCGGCGTCTACGACATGCTGTGCAAGGCCGATTCCGTGGGGGTCTTCCAGGTGGAGAGCCGGGCGCAGATGGCCATGCTGCCGCGCCTGCGGCCCCGCAAGTTCTACGACCTGGTGGTGGAGGTGGCGATCGTCCGGCCCGGCCCCATCCAGGGCAACATGGTGCATCCATACCTGAAGCGTCGCGAGGAGCAGCGCCAGGCCGAGGCCAAGGGGCGGCCGTTCCGGCTGGAGTTCCCCCGGCCCGCGCCGGAGCACGGCCATGAGGACGAACTGCGCAATGTGCTCGGAAAGACCCTCGGCGTGCCGCTGTTCCAGGAACAGGCGATGCGCATCGCCATGGAGGCGGCCAAGTTCACTGGCGACGAGGCCAATGGCCTGAGGCGCGCCATGGCCACCTTCCGGCACATGGGCACCATCCATCAGTACGAGGAGATGATGGTCGGCCGCATGATCGCCCGCGGCTACGACCCCGACTTCGCCCGCGACTGCTTCAACCAGATCAAGGGCTTCGGCGAATACGGCTTTCCCGAGAGCCACGCGGCGGCCTTCTCGCGGCTGGTCTATGTCTCGGCCTGGCTGAAGTGGCGCCACCCCGAGGTGTTCGCCGCCGCCCTGTTGAACAGCCAGCCGATGGGCTTCTATTCCTCGGCCCAGCTGGTCCGCGACGCCCGCGAGCACGGCGTCGAGGCCCGCCACCCGGACGCGAACTTCAGCGACTGGGACTGCACGCTGGAGCAGCTCAACAGTTCCCCCTCCCCCCTCGAGGGGGAGGGGCCAGGGGAGGGGGGCCGCGTTGACCTGTCCGTAGGCGCTTCGGAGGCGGAAACGTTTTCGCGGCCGCAGATTTTCGCGCGGCCCCCCTCCCTCGATCCCTCCCCCTCGAGGGGGGAGGGACTCCACGGCGTCCACCTTCCGACCATGGCCCTGCGCCTGGGCTTCCGGCAGATCGACGGGTTCCGCGAGGAGTGGGCCGTGGAGATCATGAAGGCGCGTAAGGCCGGCCTCTTCACCTCCATGGACGACCTCAAGACCCGCGCGGGGCTGCCGGCCAAGGCCATGGAGGTCCTGGCCGCCGCCGACGCCCTGGGCTCGCTGGAGCTGACCCGCCGCCAGGGCCTCTGGACCGCCCGGGGCCTGCCGCGGGCGCGGCCGGCGCCCCTGTTCGTCGCCGCGGGGCTGGAGGAGGACGATGGCTCGCCGCCCCTGGCCCTGCCCGCGCCGGCCCTCTCCGAAGAGGTGGTGCACGACTACCAGACCATCCGCCTCTCGCTGAAGGCGCACCCGGTGCAGTTCCTGCGGGGTCGTCTGGAAGCCGAGGGCGCCGTCCTGGCCCGGGACGTGCCCGCGGTTCCCGACGGCCGGCGCATCCGGTTCGGCGGGGTGGTGCTGGTGCGCCAGCGGCCGGGCTCGTCCAAGGGCGTGGTGTTCATGACCCTGGAGGACGAGACGGGGATCGTGAACGTGGTGGTCTGGCCCAAGGTGTTCAACGCCTTCCGCCCGGTGGTGATGGGCGCGCGCATGCTGATGGTGCAGGGCCGGCTGCAGCGGGCCGCCGACGCCGAGGGCGGCGTCATCCACCTGATCGCCGAGCAGCTGGTCGACCGCACCTCGGACCTGGCCCTGCTCTCGGAAGGCGCCCGGCCATTGAAGCCGCCCATGGCCGACGACGCCGCCAAGTCCGGCGGCGACCCTCGCATCCGAGAGAATCGCCACCGCCACCCGCGCGACGTGCGCATCCTGCCGGCTTCGCGAGATTTCCATTAGGATTTTCAGGTTCTAAACTGTGGGCGACCCGCCTGGAGCGATGACCCCGATGCGACCGATCCCGATGCTGACCCTCGCCGCCGCCCTGGCCCTGGCTTCGGCCGCCGCGGCCCAGCCCGCGCCGGCGCCTCCGCCGCAGGCCGCCGCCCCCGGCGACCAGATCGACCTGCCGCCGATGGCCGAGGATCAGGCCCAGGCCGACGCCATGAAGGCTCAGCTCGCCGAGTTCGACGCCCGCATCCGCGCCGACGAGTTGCGCCTGACCACCCTGCGCAACACCTCGCTGGCCAAGGGGAACACCCGCCTGCGGGCGATCAAGCCGGCCCTGCCGCTGCACGGCATCACCTGGTTCCAGCTCTGGCCGTGAGGCTCGCGACCATCGGGTACGAGAACGCTGCGCTGGACGACGTCATCGGGCGGCTGAAGGGCGCCGGCGTCGAGATCGTGGTCGATGTCCGGGCCGTGGCCTCGTCGCGCCGGGCGGGCTTCTCCAAGACCGTGTTGGCCGCAAGCCTCGGGGCCGCCGGCATCGCGTACCGGCACCTGCGCGGCCTCGGCACGCCCAAGCCCGGACGCCAGGCGGCGCGCGCCGGCCACGTCGCCGAGATGCACCGGATCTACAACGCCCATCTGGAGGAACCCCAGGCCCAGCTCGAACTCGCCGAGGCCTGCGATATCGCCAAGGCCCGGACCGCGGCCCTGCTCTGCTACGAAGCCGACGCCCGGAGCTGCCACCGCGAGATCGTCGCGGGCCTGATCAAGGGCCGGATCGGCTGCGAGGTCGTGGACCTCTAGACTTCCCGTTCCGCGCCTTTCAGGTCGGCCCCGTCGAGCTTTGCGCCGTGGAGGTCGGCCTCCAGCAGGCGCGCGCGCATGAGCCTGGCGCCGGTCAGGTCCGCCTGGAGCAGCTTGGCGCGCGAGAGATCGGTGCGGACAAAGCGGCCGTCGGCGATCTCCAGCGGCCGGAAATCCGCTCCGGTCAGGTCGGCGCGGCTGAAGTCCGCATCGACCAGCTTGGCGCCGCGAAGGTCGACGCTTCTCAGGTTGCATCCCCGGAAGTCGCAGCCGCTCAGGTCGGCGCCCTGCAGTTGGGCCTCCTCGAGCGACATGCCGAAGAAGACGCTGCCCGGGGCCTTGAGGGCCGTCAGCCTTCGCCGCTCCAGGGTGCGCACGGGGCGGAAGTCGGTGGCGGACGCCTTGGCGGGCGCGCCCTCGGCGCCATCGCTGACGCACCAGAGTTGGTGGCGCAGCAGGATCTGCTGCAGCGGCTCGTCGTCCACATAGACGATCGGCGGCGGCCCCGTCAGCGCGCCCTCGAGGTCCGCGCCCTCGAAGTTGGCCCCGTCCGTGACCACGTCGGTCAGCACCGCGCGCTTCAGCGAGGCGCCGGCGAGGTCGGCCTGGAAGACGTTGGCGCCCGACAGGTCGGCGCCGTCGAGCATGGTGCGGACCATCCGCGCCCGCACCAGCCGTGCGCCGGCGAGCACGGCGTCGCGGAAATCGGTGGCGATGGCCAGGCCCTCGCTGTTCTGGACGCCGGCCAGGTTGGTTCCGTCCAGCACCACATAATCGAGCTCGCCCGGGCGCGCGTCGTGGCGGAGGATGACCAGGCCCTCGTCGAAGTCCTGCACCGCGATCACGCCCTCGCGCATGTCGCAGGCGCCGAGGTCGGCCCCGGCGAGGTTGGCGCCGCGGAGGCACGCGCCCCTGAGGTCGGCGCGGACCAGGCTGGCCCGCCTGAGATCGCAGTCGCGCAGGTCGGCGCCGTAGAGCACGGCGTTGTCGAGGCTGGCGTCCGAGAGGAAGGCGCCCTGCAGGCGGGCGCCGGTCAGCTCGGCCTGGGAAAGGTCGACGCCCTCGAGCCCGAAGTTGGACAGGTCCAGGTGGCTGAAGTTGGCCCGCCGGCCGCCGGGCTGGCCCTTGAGGTAGCGGCCGTGGGACTCGATGGCGGATTTCACGGCCGCGAAATCGGCCGGCTGCAGGAGGGTCCTGGTCCCCGGCTTGGCGGGGCTCGACGTCGACATCGCAGCCGTGGGCATGGCCGCACAATGGCCAGGGCCGCTTAAGGAATGGTTGGGCTCAAGCTCGGGCCGCGAGGCCGCCGACGGTTACTTGCTGCTGGAGGAGTCCGAGCCGCCGCCGAGCACCGATTGGATCAGGCTGGCGATCTTGTCGGTGGAGTCCTTGGCGAAGGTCTGCACCGGGGTCGTCGAGGACGAGGACACGGCCGCGGCCATGCGGCCGACGGTGCTCTGGGCGATGGTCATGGCCGCGCTGCGCGCCGCGATGCCGGCGTTGTCGGAGGCGGTCTTGTAGACGAAGCCGTAGGTCGAATAGGTCGTGGTCCCGAGGTCGCGCAGCGGATCGTACCAGACCTTGACCTGGGTCCAGTCGCCGCTCGGCGAGACGTCCACCACCGTTACGTTCTGCTCGATCTTGCCGCGGCCGCCGTCGATCGGCGACCAGTTGGCGTGGGTGACCTGGATGATCCGGTCGGTCAGCACCTGGCTAACCACGGCGACGTGGCCGAGCCTCATCTGGCCTTGAGGCTTGAACACCAGCACGGCGCCGGCCTGGGGCGTGTCGCCCTTCAGATAGTGGCCGGTGGCTTTTTCCCACCAGGTCCAGGCGTCGCCGAAGATCTGGATGCCCGAGAACACCCGCGCGAAA
>CAZTMF010000271.1:0-5003 GCA_964614675.1 uncultured Caulobacteraceae bacterium
TTGCGCGAGGCGCGCTCGACGTCGTCGATGATCGCCGTCTCGGTCAGCTCGATCTGAATGCGGCTGGGGTGCACGTCCGCGTCGGCGGCATAGCGCAGCAGCCGCTCTCCGATGTTGTGGCGCAGGAACTGCCGCGCCGAGAGGTTCAGCGAGACATAGGGCAGGCGCCAGCGGCGGCAGTCCTTCAGGGTCTGGCGCGCGATCCAGTCGCCGATGTCGAGGATGTGGCCGGTCTCCTCGGCGATCGGGATGAACTCGGCCGGCGAGATCGAGCCGTGCTCGGGACTGTCCCAGCGAACCAGGGCCTCGAAGCCCAGGGTGCGACAGGAATGGGCGTCCACGATCGGCTGGTAAAGCATGCGGAACTGGCCGGCCGAGAGGCCGCGCTCCAGGCCGCGCTCGATGTTCAGGCGGTACTTGTGGCTCTCGTCGAGAGCGGCGTCGAACACCTTGTAGCGGTTCTTGCCCTCTCGCTTGGCGGCGTAGAGGGCGATGTCGGCCTGGCGCACCAGCTCCACGTCAGTGCGCGCCGCGCCCTGGCGGGCGACGCCGATGGAGGCGGAAATCTGCACCTCGTGGCCGCCGATCATCCGGCACTGGCCGCAGACCTGCAGGATCTGCTTGCAGAGGCTGTCCAGCCCCGTGTCGCTGAGCGCCTCGACCAGAACGCCGAACTCGTCACCACCCAGCCGCGCGAGGACCGCGCCCTTGGGGATCACCCCGGCCATGGCGGTGCAGATCTTTCGCACCAGTTGGTCGCCGGCTTGGTGGCCCAGGGTGTCGTTGACCGCCTTGAAGCGGTCGAGGTCCACCATCAGCACGTTCTGCATCTGGCGATTGCGGGACAAACGGGCGGAAAGCTCCTCGACGAAGCCTTCGCGGTTCAGGCAGCCGGTCAGGGCGTCGTGGTGGGCGGCATGACGGGCGAGGTCGAGGCGGGTGCGCAGCTCCTGCACCTCGAGCTCCAGCGCATTGATGGTCTGTTCGGAGTCCTTCAGCCGGCGCGCGGACTTGTGCGTGGCCTGCAGCCGGTTGGCCGAAGCGCGGACCGCGCCCACCACCGCGGCCGGATCGGCGGGTCCGGCCAGGAAGTTGACCCGCTCGGTCGCACCGACCGACTTCGCCAGACTGGGCGCATCCTCGGCGGCGCCGAGCACGATCAGCTCGGCGTCCGGCCGGGCGGCCTGGGCTTGCTGGATGGCCCGGACCACGTCGTTCACCTGCCGGCCGGAGCCGTCGATCAGGAAGAGGGCGGCGGCGCGGCCGCGCAGCAGCGACGATTGGGTGTGAGAGAGGCCTTCGCCTACGCTCTCGCAGGCGACCACCGCCTCGGACGGCAGGGCCTCGCGAACGACGTCCGTCAGCCGCCGCGCGGTCTGGGCGCTCGGGCTGACCACCACCGCGAGCAGGGTCGAGGAGGCGAGACCCGTGTCCAGCGAGGACCAGTCTTCCTGAGCGACAGCCTCGGGCTGCGCGTGGGCGAGTGCTGAAGCAGAAATGTCCGGCCCCGTGGGAATTCGAAGGCCGTAAGCTGGACGAAATGTCTTTCGATCCGGCCAACCGACAGGGTTAGCGGCCGTTAAGCTGAGAGCTGGCCACGAACCACACGAACAAGCATCGGCCCGTCCGTGTGGTTCGCGGTTCAAAAGGCGTGGGTCCGGCCTTCGCGGGGACGAGCGGGGCGGAGACTAGGCCTCCAGCTCCTTCCGGACGATCTTCGCTCCCTCGACCATGGCCAGCATCTTGCCGAACGCGACTTCACGCGGGAGGTACTTCAGGCCGCAGTCGGGGGCGACGACGATCTTGTCGGCGTCCACGTGCTTCAGCCCATTGCGGATGCGTTCGGCGACCTGGTCGGCGGTCTCAACTTCCTGGGTCGAGAGGTCGAGCACGCCCAGGATGATGGTCTTGCCGCGCAGGGGCTCCAGCACCGCGGTGTCGAGATGCGACTGGGCGGTCTCAATCGAGATCTGATGCACGTGGCAATGGGCGAACTCGGGCAGGAAGTTGTAGCCCGCCGGCCGCTCGTGGATCAGGGCCGCATAGCCGAAGCAGATATGCACGGCGGTCTCGCCCTTCACCCCGTCGAGCGCGCGGTTCAGCGCCTCCAGGCCGTACTCGCGGGCCTTGTCGGAGCGGGCCTGCATGTAGGGTTCGTCGATCTGCACCACGTCGGCGCCGGCGGCGAACAGGTCGTTGATCTCGTCGCGGACCGCGTCGGCGTAGGCGAGCGCGAGAGCCTTGTCGTCAGGATAGAAGTCGTTCTGCGCCTGCTGCTGCATGGTGAAGGGTCCGGGCACGGTGATCTTCACCTTGCGGTCGGTGTTGGTCTTCAGGAACTTCAGCGCCTCGACCTCCACCGGCCGCTTGCGGCGGATCGCGCCAGTGACCCGCGGCGCCGAGACCGGATGGCCGGAGCGGTCGAACGCCTCGCCGGGATTGTCCAACGCGATGCCTTCCAGAGCATTGGCGAAGCGGTTGGAATAGCTTTCGCGGCGCATCTCGCCATCGGTGACGATGTCGACGCCCGCCCGCTCCTGGTCGCGGATGGCGATGAGGGTGGCGTCCTGCTGGGCCTGATCGAGGAACTCGGGCGCCACGCGCCAGAGGCTGGGCATTGGGGTCCGGGGCGGGAAACGCGCGGCCAGCGCCTTCCGATCGATGAGCCAGTCGGGCTGCGGATAGGATCCCACCAGCGAGGTCGGAAGAAGGGTCATACGCTTGCTCTCCCTATCTGGGCCGGCGCACAACTTCGTCGCGCCGGCCGATTTCTTTGCTTAGCTTGGCCAGGGGCGATTGGGAAAGGGACATGCGTTCAGCCCGAAGCATTTGGATCGTCCTGGCTCTTGTTCCTGGCCTCGCCCTGGCCGCGCGGGCGCATGCGCCAAAGCCACGCACGGCATATCCGCCCCCGTCGCCCTCTGCGCCCGCAGGCCCTCAGGTCTGTCGTGAGGGCTGCCTCGCCGGCTACGTCGACAAGGTGCTGCAAGCGATGATGGACCACGATCCGTCGCATGCGCCGCTGGAGCCGGATTTCCGCTACACCGAGAACGGGGAAGCCAAGGGCGCCGGCCAGGGCCTGTGGGCCACCGCGAGCGCAATCGCCATCGAAGATGACGGGCTCTCTAACCTCGGGATCAACAGCTCCGCCTACCGCCTCTATTTCGCCGACGCAGACTCGGGCCAGGCCGCCTATTTCGGCGCCTTCACCGAGCAGGGCGCTCCCGGAATGATGATGCTGCGGCTCAAGGCGGCGGCCGGGAAGGTTTCAGAGGTGGAAGTGGTGACCGTCAACCGCGAGGTGACCCAGGCGACGGACCCATCGAAGCCCTTGGCCAGGTTCGATCCGAGGGGGTTCAGTGAGCCGGAACCGACCTTGTTGGCCGGTGCGGAACGCTGGGCGCCAAACATCATGGCCGCTGCGGCGAACCGCTATTTCGACGGCATGGCCAAGAGCTCCAGCGCCGGCGTGCCGCTCGGGGCCGACTGCATCCGGCGAGACAATGGGGTGCGGACCACCGGGGTTGCGGATGCACCGGCTTCCGATCCCGGCAACCCCACTTTCCGACCCTACGCGCTGGGCTGCGCCGCCCAGCTGGACAGCGGGTTCTTCCGCTCGATATCCCAGGTGCGCCGGCGCATCCTGGTGACTGACGAGGATAGGGGCCTGGTCATGGCCGTCGCCCTGGTCGATCACGGGCCCCCGCCGGCGCCTCCAACCAAGAAGAAGGGCAAGGCCCCCGCCGTCCCAGAGCCGACGGTCTCGACCGACCTCATGGGCGTCATCTTCAAGATGTCGGACGGCAGGATCACTCGCATCGAGGCGATCGAGCGGCCCGTCGCTCCGGGCATGGACTTGGCTTCGCAAGCGGCCGTCTCGAAGGACGCAGCGAGCTAGTCGAGGTCCTTGGCCAGTTCGACCCGGACGGCGGGACCCAGCACTGCGAGATGATGATAGAGCTCGTGGTCGCAGCCCACCGCGACCTGGAGCGCCGGGTCCTTGAACGCCGCCTTCTGGGGTCCGGTCAGGGGGAAGTGCAGGAAATGCACTGAGGAGGTCTTGCCGTCCTCGCGGGTGCGCTCGACGTCGCCTTCCTGGATGGCCGCCACGCGCTCGGCGCCGACCTGGAGCAGGAAATGGTCCTCCACGCCTCCCAGCCGGCGCAGGACCATGTCGCGGCGGACCTCGTCCTCGATCTCGAACATCACGGTCGCCGTGAGTTCCGAGCCCTGGGGGATCATCGGGTTGTAGGCGTCGAGCTCGTCCTGGACCTGGGCCTCCCCGCCCTTTTCGACCAGCAGCATCTCCTGGATCTGGAAGAGCATGGTCTCGAAGCTCTCGAAGATCACCGTGCAGTAGGGGCCGAGAGAGACCCGGCGGAGCTGCTTGATCGGCAGGAGCGCCGCGCGCCTGGCCTTGCGTTCGGCGGCGAATTGGGCGTCCGGGACGATGTCGGCGCGGGTGACGCGGCGCTCTGCGGAAGGCATCTCTAGAGACCGTAGGCTCGGGCGAAGACCTCGATCGGATGACCGCGGGCGGGCTGGGCCTCCACCGCAAGCTCGGCTTCCAGCAGCTGGCCGATATGCTTGCAGGCCAGGGGACAGTCCGAGCAGAGGGTCTTGTCCTCGGTCTTGGCGACCTGGCGGGCGGCGGGCTTGCCGACCTTCAACGCAAGGCGGTGAGTCTCCTTCATCACCCCGAAGGTGCCGCCGTGACCCGAGCAGCGCTCGACCAGATCGACCTTGGTCTCCGGGATCAGACGCAACAGCTCGGCCGACTTGGCGCCCATGTTCTGGGCCCGGGCGTGGCAGGCGTGATGGACCACCACCCCGCCCTCGACCGGCTTCAGCCCGGGCGCCAGGCCATGGGCCTTGGAGAGCTCCACCACATATTCGGAGATGTCGCGCGTGGCGGCCGAGAGCCGCTTCACAGGCTCGCTCTCGGGCAGGATCAGCGGCCATTCGAACTTCATCATCAGGCCGCAGCTGGCGGTGAGGGCGAC
>CAZTMF010000272.1:0-5000 GCA_964614675.1 uncultured Caulobacteraceae bacterium
CAAGGCTAAGGTCGCGTCATGCCCCGCCGCCTGCCATCCGAGGCCGACGCCGCCGACATCCTGGCCCGCAAGCGGACCCGGCCGCCGCGCCGGCCGCCGCCGGCGGCCGGGCGGGCGCTGACGGGCCTGCTGAAATCGCTGGACGAGCGCTTCGGCAAGGGTCCGGACGGGCTCAAGGCGCGCTGGCGCGAGATCGCCGGCGACTTCCTGTCCGCGCGGACCGAGCCGGTGAAGCTGGTCAAGGGCCGCGCCGGCCAGCCGGGCGTGCTGGAGATCCGGGTGGACGGTCCCGCCGCCGCCCTGATCCAGCACCAGGCGGCCGACATCCTCGAGCGCGTGCGGCTGGTGCTGGGCGCCGACGCCGTCGGACGGCTGCGCATCGTGCAGGGACCGGTGCGGCATAAGGCCCCCCAGATGACCAAGGGCGTCGCCGCCGTCCGCGGTCGGCGCCGCTCGGGCCCGCTCGACGCCGCCGAGGAAGCCCGGCTCAAGGCGGAGCTGGCCGATGCGCCCGAAGGCCCCCTCAAGGAGGCGCTCTTGCGGCTGGGCCGCGAGGTCGCGCGGAGCCGGGATTGAGGCCGTTGACAAGCCCGCCCTCGCAGCCCACCCAAGCGGGCCCCGTGGTGGGCCGCGCGAGGGGAATCGCGCTAACTTGAAAGACTGGGAGCCCGCCATGAGCGCCATCAGCCGACGCCTGATCCTGGCCCTTGCCGCCGTCCTGACCCTCGCCGCCTGCAGCAAGAGCGGCGGCGGCGCGGTTTCGGCCGACGAGATGAGCCTGGGCGATCCGAACGCCAAGGTGACCGTGATCGAGTACGCCTCGGTCGCCTGCCCGGTCTGCGCCGACTGGAACAACACCACCTTCGACGCCTTCAAGAAGAAGTACATCGACACCAACAAGATCCACTACGTCTTCCGCGAGGCCCTGACCGGCAACCAGGCCCTGGCCGGTTCCGGCTTCCTGCTGGCCCGGTGCGCCGGCAAGGACAACTACTTCAAGGTCACCGACGCGGTGTTCCGCTCGCAGGACCAGATCTATGAGCCCGGCAGCGAGAACCTGCGGCCCGGGGCGGCCCGGGAGGTGCTGTCCAGGATCGCCCAGCAGGTCGGCATGAGCGACGACCAGCTGACCAAATGCCTGACCGACTCCAAGGCGATCACCGCGTTGAACGACCGGGTGATCAAGTTCGCCAAGGCGGACGACATCCAGGCGACGCCGACCTTCATGATCAACGGCAAGAAGTACGAGGGCGAGAGGACGATGGCCCAGCTCGACGCCGTCCTCCAGCCCCTGCTCAAGTAGGATCGTCCGCGTGACCAAGAGACTTCGCCGCCGCACGCTCCTGATCCTGACGGCGGCGCTGGCGCTCGCCGCGCCCGCCCTGGCGGCGATCCCTGCGTCCGAGCCCGACGACATGGTCATGGGGGCCGCCAAGGCGCCGGTGACGGTGATCGAATACGCCTCGGCCTCGTGCCCGCACTGCGCCCGGTTCAACAACGACGTCTTCCCGGCGTTCAAGAGGAAGTACATCGACACCGGCAGGGTGCATTACGTCTTCCGCGAGTTCCTGACCGACCCCGCCCAGGTGGCCGGAGCCGGCTTCCTGCTGGCCCGCTGCGCGCCCAAGGGGAAATACTTCCAGGTCCTGGACGACTTCTTCCACGGCCAGGCCAAGATGTACGAGACCGGCGACCTCAAGGCCCTGGTCCTGTCGGCCGGCAAGAACGCCGGAATGACCGAGGACCAGGCGCTGGCCTGCTTCAACGACGAGGCCGCGGCCAAGGCCCTGAACGAGCGGGTGGCGCGCCACAGCAACGACGGGGTCAACTCGACCCCGACCTTCGTCATCAACGGAACCAAGCTGGCGGACCTGGATCACGAGGCGACCCTGGCCGACCTGGACGCCGCCATCGAGCCCCTGCTGAAGCCCGGGAGACGCTGAGGCGGTGCAATTCCAGCGGCTGCGCCTTTCGGGCTTCAAGTCCTTCGTCGACGCCACCGAGCTCAGGATCGAACCGGGCGTCACAGGCGTGGTCGGCCCGAACGGCTGCGGCAAGTCCAACCTTCTGGAAGCCCTCCGCTGGGTGATGGGCGCCAATTCCGCCAAGGCCATGCGGGCCAGCGAGATGGACGACGTCATCTTCGCGGGCAACTCGGGCCGCGCCTCGCGCAGCCACGCCGAGGTGCTGCTCACCATCGACAACTCGGCCCGCCGGGCGCCGGCCCAGTTCAACGACCACCAAGTGATCGAGGTCTCGCGCCGCATCGACCGGGGCATGGGCTCGACCTACCGGGTCAACGGCCGGGAAGTCCGCGCGCGAGACGTGCAGCTGCTGTTCGCCGACGCCTCGACCGGCGCCAATTCGCCCGCGCTGGTGCGCCAGGGCCAGATCTCCGAGCTGATCGCCGCCAAGCCGCAGAACCGCCGGCTGATCCTGGAAGAGGCCGCGGGCGTCGCCGGCCTGCACAGCCGCCGGCACGAGGCCGAGCTGAGGCTCAGGGCCGCCGAGGTGAACCTGACGCGCCTTGACGACCTGATCGGCGAGCTGGACTCGGCCGCGGCCCGCCTGCGGCGCGAGGCGCGCCAGGCCGAGGCCTACAAGAAGATCTCCGCCGAGATCCGCACGCTGCAGTCGGCGGTGCTCTACGCCCGCTGGAGCGAGGCGCGGCTGGCGCTGGAGACGGTCGAAGCTGACGCCGACGCGGCGCTGACGGCCGTGGAGGCGACGACCGCCGAGGCGGCCGCCGCGTCCGTCGAGGCGCTGCGGGCCGACGAGGCGATCAAGCCGCTCCGCGACGAGGAGATGGCGGCCTCGGCGATCCTGCACCGGCTGTCGGTCGAGCGCGACCGGCTGGACCACGAGGCCCGGCGGATCGAGGCGGAATCCGCGCGTCTCGCCGATACCCTGCGCCGGATCGAGTCCGACCGGGCCCGCGAGGAGATCATCGTCGACGACGCCAGGACGGCGTTGGAGCGGCTGATCCAGGAGAGCACGCGGCTCGAGTCCGAGATCGCCGCGGCGCCGGAGCGCACGCCCCAGCTCGAAGCCGCCTGGAAGCTCGCGGAGTCCGAGCGGGCGCGCACCGAGGCCGAGGTGATGCGGCTGAACGCCGAGGCGGCCGCCGACCAGGCCCGCCGCGAGGCGGCCCAGGGGCGGATCGCCGACGCCCAGAACCGGGTCGGCCGCGCCAGCCGGGCGCTGGACATGGCCAAGGCCGACCGCGCCGCCCTTGGGGGCGCCGACAATCCGGCGGCGACCGCCGCCAGGACGGCGCTGGAAGCGGCCGAGGCCGGGCTCGCCGCCGCCCGCCAGGCCCTGGAGACGGCCGAAGGCGAACGCGCCAAGGCGGCGGACGCCGAGGCCAAGGCCCGCGACGCCGCCCGCAAGGCCGAGGACCAGCTCGGCCGCCTGAAGACCGAGGCGCGGGGCCTCGCCCAGCTGCTCGCCTCCGAGCGCAAGGACAGCTTCCGGCGCGCGCTCGACGCGGTGTCCTCGGAGCGCGGCTACGAGGCCGCCCTGGCCGCGGCGCTGGGCGATGACCTGAACGCCGCCCTGGACCCCAAGGCTTCGGCCTACTGGGGCGGCGCCGAGGTGGCGGCTCCCGCCTGGCCCAAGGGAGTCGAGCCTCTCGCCCAGGCCGTGCGCGCGCCGCCCGAGCTGGCCGCGCGCCTGGCCTTCACCGGCCTGGTGGTCGCCCGCGAGGATGGGCCGCGCCTGCAGACGTCGCTGAAGCCCGGCATGCGGCTGGTCTCCCGCGAGGGCGATCTGTGGCGCTGGGACGGCTTCGTCGCCCGCGCCGAGGCTCCGCGCCCCGCCGCGGTCCGGCTGGCGCAGAAGGCGAGGCTCGAAGAGGTCGAGACCGAGATCGAGAAGCTGACCCCGGCGGCGCGCAAGGCCGCCGAGGCGCAAGGGGAGGCGGGCAAGGCGCTCGCCGCCGCCGACCAGGCCCAGCGCGCCGCGCGCGGCGGCGTGCCGGAGGCGGAGCGTGGGCTGGCCCGCGCCCGCGAGGAGGTCGAACGCCACGCCCGCGACGCCGCCCGCCGGGACGCCCGGGCCCAGTCGCTGGACGAGACCATCTCCCGCTTCGACGCCGAGCGCATCGAGGCGGAGGGGGCGCTCGGGCTGGCGCGCGCCGAGGCCGAGGCCCTGCCGGAGACCGACGATTTCGCCCCCCAACTGGAAGCCGCCCGGGCCGTGGCCGGGGCGGCCCGCGAGGCCGCCTCCAAGGCGCGCGCCGACCTGGACATGGAGCGCCGCGAGCGCGAGGGCCGCCAGCAGCGGCTCGACGCCCTGAAGCGCGACTCCGAAGAATGGACGGCGCGCTCGGCCCATGCCGCCGAACGGATCGAGCAGCTCGCCAAGGAGCGCGACAAGACCCTCGCCGCCCAGGCCGCCCTGCGCGAGGAGCCCGGCAAGGTGGAGGCCGCCAGGACCCGGCTGCTGGACGAGTTCGGCGCCGCCGAGACCCGCCTGACCGCCGCGGCCGACGCCTTCGCCGCGGCCGACGCCGCCCGCACCGCCGCCGACCGGGCGTCCCGCGCGGCCGAGCAGCGCGCCTCGGAAGCCCGCGAGCTGAGGGCCGGCCTCGCCGCCAGGCTCGACGCCGCCCGCGAGCGCCTGCAGGAGACCGCCGCCGCCATCCGCGAGATCGCCATGCGCGAGCCCGAGGAGCTGGCCGCGGCCCTCGAGGAGGCCGCGGTCAAGCGGCCCAAGAACGCCCACGAGACCGAGCACCGGCTCGCGGCCCTGGAGCGCCAACGCGAATCGATCGGGGCGGTGAATCTCCGGGCGGACGAGGAAGCCGCCGAATACGGCGAGCGGCTGAAGACCCTCAAGACCGAGCGGGCCGACCTCGCCGGCGCCGTGGCCAAGCTGCGGCGGGCGATCGAGGAGCTGAACAGCGAGGGCCGCGAGCGGCTGCTGGCCGCCTTCGAGGTGATCAACGGCCACTTCCAGGCGCTCTTCCAGGCCCTGTTCGAGGGCGGCCAGGCCGAGCT
>CAZTMF010000273.1:0-4976 GCA_964614675.1 uncultured Caulobacteraceae bacterium
ACCCTGCGCCAGCCCGTGGGCGTGGTCGGCCAGATCGTGCCCTGGAACTTCCCCCTGGCCATGGCGACCTGGAAGCTGGCGCCGGCCCTGGCGGTGGGCTGCACCTGCGTCTTGAAGCCGGCCGAGCAGACCTCGCTGACCGCCCTTCGCCTGGGCGAGCTGATCCTGGAGGCCGGCTATCCGGCCGGGGTGGTCAACATCATCACCGGCTTCGGCGAGACCGCCGGCGCGGCCCTGACCAGCCATCCCGACGTCGACAAGATCGCCTTCACCGGCTCGACCGAGGTGGGCAAGCTGATCGGCAAGACGGCGATGGACACCCTGAAGCGGTTTTCGCTGGAGCTGGGCGGCAAGTCGCCGGTGATCGTGGCCGCCGACGCCGACGTCGACATGGCCGTGGCCGGCGCGGCCAACGCCATCTTCTTCAACTCCGGCCAGGTCTGCACCGCCGGATCGCGCCTCTACGTCGAGCACAAGCTTTTCGACAAGGTGGTCGAGGGCGTCGCCAACGTCGCCAAGTCGATGAAGCTGGGCCCCGGCTACGACCCCAGCGCCCAGATGGGTCCGGTGGTCTCCGAGGAGCAGCTGCAGCGGGTGCTGGGCTATATCGAGAAGGGCAAGGCCGAGGGCGGCGAGGTGGTCGCCGGCGGCGCCCGCCAGGGCAACCAGGGCTATTTCGTCCAGCCGACGGTGTTCGCGGGCCTGGGGCCGGAGTCGGCCCTGATCCGCGAGGAGATCTTCGGGCCGGTGGTGGTCGCCACCCCCTTCAAGTCGGTCGACGACATCGCCGCCGAGGCCAACAACACCACCTACGGCCTCGCGGCCAGCGTCTGGACCAACAACCTCTCGCTGGCCCACCGCCTGACGCGGCGGCTCAAGGCCGGCACGGTCTGGGTGAACACCCACAATGTGGTCGACCCCAACCTGCCGTTCGGCGGCATGAAGCAGTCCGGCATCGGACGCGAGAATGGCGCCGCCGCCATCGAGCTCTATACCGAGCTCAAGACCGTGGTGATGAAGGTCGGCTGACCTTCGTCCCCGGCTCAGTCAAACAGGAGAGCGTACGATGGACGACGCGACGTCCCCCAAGCGCATGAGCGCGTCTTCCACACGCCAGGTCACCGTGCGCGAGGCGGTGATCCACCTGATGCGCGGCTTCGGGTGCACCACGCTGTTCGGCAATCCGGGTTCGACCGAGCTGCCGCTGTTCCGCGACTGGCCGAAGGACTTCCGCTACGTCCTGGGGCTGCAGGAGTCGGTGGTGGTGGGCATGGCGGACGGCTACGCCCAGGCCAGCAAAAACGCCGCCTTCGTCAACCTGCACTCGGCAGCCGGCACCGGCCATGCGCTCGGCAATCTGTTCACCGCGTGGAAGAACAACGCTCCCGTGGTGGTGATCGCCGGCCAGCAGGCCCGCTCCATGCTGCCGATGGACCCGTTCCTGGGCGCCAAGGACGCGGCGGAGTTCCCTCGGCCTTATGTGAAGTACTCGATCGAGCCCGCCAGGGCCGAGGATGTTCCCGCCGCCATCGCCCGGGCCTACTACACCGCGATGACCGAGCCGATGGGCCCGGTGTTCGTCTCGGTGCCGGTGGACGACTGGGACAAGGCCTGCGAGCTGATCGAGCCCCGCCAGGTGATCACCCGCCGCGGCCCCGACGCTCATGCATTGGCCGCCCTGGGTGAGGCGCTCGAAGCGGCGAAGAGCCCGGTGATCGTGGTCGGCTCGGACGTGGACCGTTCGGGCGCCTTCGAGAGCGTGGTCGAGCTGGCCGAACGCTTCCAGGCGCCGGTGTGGGTGGCGCCGCGCACCTACCGCTGCGGCTTCCCCGAGACCCATCCGCTGTTCGCCGGCTTCCTGGCGCCGATGAAGCCCGCCGTCTCGGCCAAGCTGAAGGGCCACGACCTGGTGCTGGTGCTGGGGGGGCCGGCTTTCACCTACCACAACGAGGCGCCGGGCCTGTTCATCCCCGAGGGCTCGAAGCTGTTCCAGGTGGTCTCCGATCCCGACCAGGCCGCCTACACTCCCGAAGGGGTCTCCATCGTCGGCAATGTCGGCGTTGCGGTGGCGGACCTGCTGGCACGCCCGGCTCCGCCGGCCAGGCCCAAGGCCCAGGGACGCGGACCGCTGCCTGAGATCGCCGCCAGGACCCCGATCCCCCCGCGCTATCTGATGCAGCAGCTGCGCAAGCTCAGGCCCCGGGACTCGATCATCGTCGAGGAGGCGCCGACCACCCGCGAGCCGATGAACGACCAGCTGCCGATCGAACAGGCCAACGGCTTCCTCACCACCGGCTCGGGGGGCCTGGGCTATGGCCTGCCGGCGTCGGTGGGCGTGGCCCTGGCCGAGCCCGACAAACGGGTGATCGCCATCATCGGCGACGGCTCATCGATGTACGGGATCCAGGCCTTGTGGACGGCGGCGCAGTCCAAGCTGCCGATGACCATCCTGATCGTGAACAACGGCGGCTACCTGGCGCTGAAGCACATGGGGGTTCTGTTCCAGATGCAGGACCTGGTCGGCGTCGATGTGCCGGGCATCGACTTCGTCGCCCTGGCCCGGTCGCTGGGCTGCGAGGCGGCGCGGGTGGACAAGGCCGAGAACCTGGACAGCGTGCTGATTCAGGCGCTGAACTCCAGGGGCCCGTTCCTGGTCGACGCCATCGTCGAGCCGAGCTTCTAGGTCGCCCATCCCTTGTCGTCCCCGACGGCCTGAAAGGCGGATCCGGGATCGCAGGACGTGCAAGAGCCTGGCCGATCCCGGCTCTTCGCCGCTCGCGCCGCGCGGGCCGGGATGACAGAGGCCTCAATTCGGATTGCAGGGCCGGAAGTCGTCCGGATCGACGGCGCTGCGGCAATAGCGGCGGCCGTCCTTCCAGTAGTAGCTGTTGTGGTCGATCGGGCGGTTGTGACGGTAGTCGTAGCCGCCACCGTCAGGCCCATAGGAATAGTCGGCGCAGGCGGCGACGCCCGAGGTCAACAGGCCTGCGACGAGCAGTGTCTTGATCAGCTTCATGGACGGTGATTCTCCAGCCCCGACCGCCCGAGAACGGGCCGCCCTTGACTGTGTTCCTAAGGCCTAGCTGTGGGCCGCCGCCCGCTCGACGCTGGCGCGGCGGTCAGTAGGGCGTCCCGTCCTTGTGGCTGTAGGCGCTGGGCTGGCCGGTGTAGCGGCGGGTGAACCGCATATCGATGTCGGAATATTCACCGTGATCGCTCTCGTCGCGGGAGCCGACGACCAGGAAGACGGCTTCCGCATTCGAGCGGTTGACCAGGTGGTGGCCGTTCCGGTCGCCACCTTTGAAGCCGGCGCTGTCGCCGGCCCTCAACACCGTCTCGCCGTCATCGTCGATCAGCACAAGCTCGCCGGAGAGCACGTGGAGGAACTCGTCTTCCACCGCGTGCCAGTGCCGCTGGCTCGACCAGGCCCCCGGCGCCAGCGCCACCAGATTCACGCCGAACTGGGTCAGACCCGCGGCCTCGCCCAGGCGCAGGGCCCGGCGTCCCTTGCAGGGTTCATCGAACGGAGCGGGGTAGCTCGAGCCGATCAGCTCGGGCGCGGACGACGGGTCGATCTTGGGCACGGCGCCTCGCTCAGACGGAGATCACCACCTTGCCGATGAAGTCGCCCGACGCCTGGTGGCGGAAGGCGTCCTTGGCCTGGTCGAACGGGAAGACCTTGTCGATCACCGGCTTGATGCCGTTGGCGTCGATGGCGGCGTTGAGCTGCTCGAACAAGGCCCGATCGCCCACGAAGATGCCGTGCAGGCTGCCGCCCTTCATCATCAGGGTGTGGGGATTGGAGCTGCCCTGGCTCAGCACCCCGATCAAGCCGATCTTGCCGCCGCGGGCGATGGACTGCATCGACCGCTGCAGGGTGCCCTGGCCGCCAACCTCGACCACGCAGTCGACGCCGCGGTCGCCGGTGACCCGCATCACTTCCTGGTCCCATTTCTCGTGGGTCTTGTAATTGATCACGTCCGAGGCCCCGAGCGCGATGAGCCGCTGGGCCTTGGCGTCGTGCGAGGTGGTGGCGATCACCCGGCAACCTGACGCCTTGGCGAGCTGCAGGGCCCAGATGGACACCCCGCCCGAACCCAGGACCAGCACCGTGTCGCCGGGCTTTATCGGTTTTCCGACGCCGAACAGGCAGTTCCACGCGGTGACGCCCGCGCAAGGCAGGCAGGCGCCCTCCTCGAAGGCGTAGCCGGACGGCAGCTTGATCGCGCCGACCTCGTGCATCAGCACCTGCTCGGCCAGCATGCCGTCCAGGGGGATGCCCATGGGAACCGGCGGACCATTGGCCGGACCGGCCGGATCCGGCTGGGAGAAGGTCCCCGCCACCTTGTCGCCGACCTTCAGGGCGCGCACGCCCTCGCCCAGGGCGATGACCTCGCCGGCGCCGTCGGAGCAGGGGACGGTCTCGTGGTCGTTCTTCTGGAAATAGTTGCCGGTGACGGCCGCCTGGTCGCGGTAGTTCAGCGAGACGGCGCGAACGCGCACCACCACCTGGCCGGGGCCCGGCTTCGGGTCGGGTCGCTCGACGATCTTCAGGTCGTCGGCCGACTTGGGGTCGGCAGGCATCACATAGGCGCGCATGGAAGCATCGTTCTCCCGGAAGTCGAAAGGTCTCTAGCATTGCCCGGCCAGCGCCGGGTAGAGCCTTGCGTATGGTTGCCGACACAACCGCATGGCGCCATGAACCCAGCCGTCGAACGCGACGTCAGCCGATCGGAAGGAGCCTCGGATGGACCACGTCAGGCTGGGCAGGAGCGGGCTCAAGGTTTCGCGGCTGTGCCTGGGCACCATGACCTTCGGGCTGCAGTGCGACGAGCCGACCTCCTTCGCCATCATGGACCGGGCGGCCGAAGGCGGGATCAGCTTCTTCGACACCGCCGACGCCTATCCACTGGGCGGCGACCTGGACCTGCGCGGCAAGACCGAGGAGATCATCGGGCGCTGGCTGAAGGGCAAGC
>CAZTMF010000274.1:0-4968 GCA_964614675.1 uncultured Caulobacteraceae bacterium
CATCCTCGGGTTGAGCATGGAAGACAACCAGATGGCCGAAGCGGTGCTCAAGCGAGCGCAGGGCGCCGGCTTCCGACGCCAACACGCCCCGGTCCACCAGGGCGCCCACGACGTCAGCGGCGACCCTGGCGGGCAGCGAGGGTTCCAGCGCCTTGGCCAAGCGTTCGATCGAGAGGCCGGGTAGGTCCGGGTGGGCCCTATGGAAAGCCTCCACGGCGGCGCGGGCGCTGGCGGTCAGTTGGGTCCAGGTCGCCGGAGAGACCAGCCAGGCGCCCTCCTCCGCCGGTATGCGGACATTGGCGACCTCGGCCAGCACCTTGCGCATCTCGGCGTCGCCCAGGCCGCGGTCGCGGGCGAAGGCGCCGGCTTCGAGATGGTGCGGCCAGCGTGAGAGGGCGGCCGTGAGCGCCACATCGGCCTGTGGCTCGGCCAGGGCGTCGAGCTGAACCAGGCGCGCGGGTGCGCGTCGCCGACGCTGGGGCGCTCGCAGGTCCAGGATGCGCCCGCCGCCGATGGTCCGGACGCCGGAAGCGTCGCGCAGGATGAAGCGGTCCTGGACCGCGGCGGCGATGGGCCGATCAAGCACCAGTTGCACCCGCGCCGTCTCGCCTGGTGCGACCGGCTCGTCCGACAGCAGCGCGACCCGGGCGGGAACCTCCGCGGCTGCATGGTGCAGGCGAACGGCCGTCCAGTGCGTCAGCGGCCGGCGCTCGCCGGCGAGCAGCCTCAATTCGGCGTCTATGCGCCCGGCCGGCGCATGCAGGACGGGGTCCAGCACCACGTCGCCCCGGGCGATCCCGTGGCGGCTAACGCCGTCGCCGGTGAGGTTCAGGGCGCAGCGCTCGCCGACCACCCCGCGTTCGGCCGGCCGGTTCTGGGCGTGGATCGAACGAACGCGCGCCTTCAGGCCGCTGGGGCTCACCGAAACCGTGTCGCCGACGCGAACCTCGCCCGACATCACCGCCCCGGTGACGATGGTTCCCGCCCCGCTCAAGCTGAAGCAGCGGTCGACCGCCAGGCGGAAACGGCCGTGGGTCCGGCGCGGCCGATGCGTCTTCGAAGCCGAGACCAGGGCCTGACGCAGGGTCTCGATCCCCTCCCCCGTCACGGAGGACACCGGCAGGATCGCCGCCTCCGCGAACACGGTCGGCCCCAGCGTCGCGCGGATGTCCTCCTCGACGGCCTGGCGCCAGTCGGCGTCGACCAGGTCGATCTTGGTCAGGGCGACGAGCCCGTTCGACACGCCGAGCAGGTCGAGGATCGCCAGGTGCTCGCGCGTCTGGGGCATCACCCCGTCGTCGGCCGCGATCACCAGCAGGGCGAAGTCGATCCCCGAGGCGCCCGCCAGCATGTTCCTGACGAACCGCTCGTGGCCGGGCACGTCGACGAAGCCCAGCACCGCGCCCTCCTCCAAGGGCAGGTAGGCGAAGCCGAGGTCGATGGAGATGCCCCGCGCCTTCTCTTCCTTGAGCCGGTCGGTGTCGACGCCGGTCAGGGCCCGCACCAGGGCCGACTTGCCGTGGTCGATATGACCCGCGGTCCCGACGATCACGACGCTGCCTCGAGCCTCAGAGCCGTGAGGCTGCGGACGAAGCCGGCCTCGTCCTCGAGGCACCGGCAGTCGAGCACGAGCGCCTGCTCGGCCACCCGTCCGATCACCGGAACCGGCAGGGCGCGCAGGGCCGCTGCCAGGGCCGCGAGGGACCGGCCGCCGCCTTTCGCCTGGGCGGGCCGGATCGCTATCCCGGCGCTCGGCAGGGCGTCCACCGGCAGGGCGCCCGACCCGACCTGGCTCAAGCAGCGGACCACCTCGACGGCGTATCCATCGCCCAGCCGCGCCGCGAGTTCAGGCGCGACGCGACGCGCGACGGCCTCGATGTCCTTGGCCGGCCGCGACAGCAGCCTCAGCGTGGGCAGGCGCTCGGCCAGCCGGTCTGGGTCGCGGTAGAGTTTCAGCGTCGCCTCGACGGCGGCCAGCCTCAGCTTGTCGATGCGCAGGGCCCGCTTCATCGGGTTCTTGTTGATGCGGGCGATCAGCGCCTTTCGGCCGACGATGAAGCCCGCCTGCGGCCCGCCCAGCAGCTTGTCGCCCGAAAAGGTGACAAGGTCGGCCCCGGCCTCGATGGCCTCGGCGACGGTCGGCTCGCGCGGCAGGTCATAGCGGGAGAGGTCCACCAGGGTTCCCGAGCCCAGATCGTCGACCAGCGGGACGCCGTGCGCGTGGGCCGCGCGGGCGACCTCGGCGGCTGGGACAGAGGTCGTGAACCCCTCGATCCGGTAGTTCGACGGGTGCACCTTGAGCACCAGGCCCGCCCCCGCCTCGAGCGCCCCGGCGTAGTCGCGCAGGTGCGTGCGGTTGGTGGTCCCGACCTCGACCAGCTTCGCGCCAGCCCTGGCCATGATCTCGGGCAGGCGGAAGGCGCCGCCGATCTCGATCAGTTCGCCCCGCGAGACGATGGCGCCCTTGCCCTTGGCCAGGGTGTTCAGGACGATCAGCATGGCCGCGGCGTTATTGTTGACCACCGTGGCGTCCTCGGCGCCGGTCAGTTCGCAGAGCAGTCCGCGGACCACGTCGTCACGCTCGCCCCGTCGGGCGCCGTCCAGGTCGAACTCCAGGGCCACCGCCTGGCGCATCGCCTGGACAGCCGCCTCGATAGCCTCCTCCGCCAGGATCGCCCGGCCGAGGTTGGTGTGCAGCACCGTGCCGGTCAGGTTGAAGACGGCCCGGAGCCGCGGCGCGTCAGCAGCCTCGAGCCGCTCGGCCGATCGTTCCGCCGCCTCTTTGAGCGAGAGCGCCGCCCCCAGCAGCCTGGCTTCTCCGATCAGATCCCTCACCGCTTCGACGACCGCCGATCGGCCAAATCGCGCGACCAGCCCGGCGCCCTCCGGCGAGCGCAATACGGCGTCCACCGAGGGCAGACTTCGCGCCCCCGCGACCAGCTTTGAGGTGTTTGCGCCCGTTGCGGTCAATCCGGACCGCGCCACTCGCCAGTCGCCAGATAGCGATCCAGCGCCACCGCCGCAGCCGCGCCGTCGCCCATGGCCCCCGCCGCCCGGTGCGGCGAGCCCTGGCGGACATTGCCGGCGGCGGTGAGACCCTTCACGGGCGAGCGCATCGACGCGTCGACGCGGATCCGCCCGCTCGGATCCAGCGGCGCGATCTCGCGGACCAGGGCCGAGTTTGGGACCAGGCCAACGAAGGCGAACACGGCCGCCGTCTCCTGCTGGATTTCGACTCCGGACGCGTCTTTCACCCGCACTCCGGTCACGGCGTCTTCGCCCAGGACCTCGGCGATCTCCTGGCCGAATCGGATCTCGATCTTGGGATTTGAGGCCACCAGGTCCTGGTAGCTGGCCTGGCCAGTCAAGGCCTCGCCGCGCTCCAGCATGATCACCTTGTCGACGTGCTCGGCCAGGGTCAGCGCTTCCTGCATGGCGCTGTCGCCGCCGCCGGCGACCACAGTGGTCTTGCCGCGCAGCAGCGGCGCATCGCAGCTGGCGCATTCGCTGACGCCCCGTCCGACCAAGCGCTCCTCGCCGGGCACCCCCAGCTTGGCGAGCGCAGTCCCGGTGGCGATCACCACGCCCCGCGCAGACAGCTCGCCCTCGGCGCTCCGGATCTTCCAGCCCTCGCCGTCGGCGGCGATGGAGTCGGCCTCGGCCAGGAGGAACTGGACGCCGGCGGCGTCGGCCTGCTCCTGGCTGATCGGGCAGAGATCGTAGCCCGGCACGCCCTCGGCGAAGCCCGGCACGCCCTCGATCTTCTCGATACTGACCAGCTGGCCGCCGATGGCGCCGCCGGTGAGGATCGCGACCCGCCGGCCGAGCCGCGCCCCGGTCAGGGCTGCGCTCAGGCCCGCAAGCCCGCCCCCGACAACCACGACATCGAATTCTCCACTCATCGCCTGGTCTTTGTCCTCCCGTTAGCCGCGCGTCCGCCGATCTTAGCCCCCCGGCCCGCGCGCGTAACCCGATCTCGCAGGACGCGGGCTCCAAGGCTATGGTCGTTTGGGGTGGCTCCGCCGCGACGCCGCACCTTGACCATCTTCGGCGTCGATCTTGTCGCTAGCTGCAATCGTTGCTTGGGTGAACTTGCTTCAGCGGCGCATCGCCCGGCCGGAGGATCTGAGTGACGGATACGATCACCATCGAGACCGAGGACACCGGCGCGGGTGCGCCCCTCTCCACCGGCATCACCGAGGGCTTTCTGGGCCCCAAGGTGCGGGTGTTGTGGAACCTGCTCAGCGCCAGGATGCTGGAAGCGCTGGAGCCGTTCGGCCTGAAGACGGGCGCTTTTTCCACGCTGGCGCTGATCGCGGCCAATCCGGGCTGCTCCCAGACCGAGCTCGCCCGCACCCTCGGCATGGACAAGTCCGCCGTGGTGCCCATCATCGATGAGCTGGAGCAGCGGGGCCTGGCCCGGCGGGTCCGCGCGCCGGAGGACCGTCGGCGCCACGCCCTGGTGGCGACCGAAGCCGCTCAGCCGCTGATGGAGCAGATGCACGCCGCGGTATCGGCCGTCGGCCGCCCGATCCGCCAAGCGATGACGCCTGAGGAATACCGGATCCTGCTGTCGCTGGTGGAGCGCTCCTACAGGGCCCTGGCCGGGGAATAGGCCGCTACGGCACGAACGCCAGGGTGCGCAGCTCGATGCTTCGGCGGGGACGGGCATTCGCCGGCTGGTGCGGCTCGTCGATCGAGCAGTGGGCCGACCACTGCGGCCGCTCCGGATCGGTGTCGCAGAGCCTGAAGACGTAGATCTCCTCGGGTGTCATGCGCGGCAGGTAGTACCAGCAGTGCGCCGGGTTGTGGGCCAGGTTCCAGCCGGCGGCGTTCGGCACGCCGGCCGCCGAATTGCCGCCGATCGGACCATGGATCAGGTCCTCGCGGGCGACAGAAGTAGCGTCGCACAGGGCCAGCGGCGAGCTCTCCACCACCTCTAGCGGCCGCCAGGTGTTCACCAGCACG